>NZ_JBEPBI010000081.1:0-33500 GCF_040299045.1 Streptomyces sp. NPDC001027 | reverse complement strand
GGCCCGGCTTCGAGGCGGGCCGCGCCTTCGGGGTGTCCGGCGAGGCCGGCGGCTCGGGCGAGCCCTGGGCGCTGCCGGCCGGCTGCTGGACGACCGCCGCCTGGCTGGCCGCACGGTCCGCGAAGTCGTTGAGCGGGTCGCCGTCGACCTGGTGCGCGGGCACATAGCGGAAGTCGACGGAGCGGCCCTCGAGCAGCTCGTCGATGCGGACGACCAGCTCCTGGTTCGCCACCGGCTTTCCGGCGGACGTCTTCCAGCCGTTGCGCTTCCAGCCGGGCAGCCATGTGGTGACCGCCTTCATCGCGTACTGCGAGTCCATCCGGACCTCGAGCGCGACGGCCGGATCGGTGGCCGCCAACAGGCGTTCCAGCGCGGTGAGTTCGGCGACGTTGTTGGTGGCCCTGCCGAGCGGGCCCGCCTCCCAGCGGTCCGGCGCCTCCGTGTCGTCCGCGACCACCCACGCCCAGGCCGCCGGTCCCGGGTTTCCCTTCGAAGCCCCGTCGCACGCGGCCACCAGTCGTTCACGCATGCGCCCGATCATGCCATGACCGGCTGGGTCCCCCGCCCTGCCGCCCGGCCGGACGGGGCCGGACGGCGTCGGCGGCCGGACCGGTCAGACGTCCGTGGTCTGCGGCATCTCGCCGGCGGTGGTCGTCACGTCGATCATCGAGAAGTTCGCGCCCTGCGGGTCGCTGATCGCCGCGAACCGTCCGAACGGGGTGTCCATCGGGCCGAAGCGCAGGGTGCCGCCGTTCTTCGTCGCCCGTGCCACGGCGGCGTCGCAGTCGTCCACGGTGAAGTAGACGTTGACGTACGAGGGCACCTCGGGCGGGAACTCCTCCGTCATCCGCATGCGGCCCAGCACCGTGTCGCCCCCGACGTCGAACATCCGGAAGTCGACCGCGTCGTCCTGCATCTGCTTCGCCGTGTACGGGAACACGGCCGGGAGGAACGCGTCCGTCCGCTCCGGTTCGCGGGTGAAGACCTCGGCCCAGCAGTACGCGCCGGGCTGCTCGGGCGGGGCCTCGAAGCCCTCGTGGGAGCCGGCCTGCCACACGCCGAACACCGCGCCGCCCGGCTCGCGGCCCAGGCACATCGTGCCGAATTCGCCCACCTGCATGGGCTCCATCAGCACCTCTCCGCCGTTCTCGCGGATCTTCCCGGCGGTCGCGGCGGCGTCCTCGGAGGCCAGGTACAGGCACCACTGCGACTGGCCTTCCTGGCCGGGCATCGGCGGGACCACCGCGGCCACCGCCTTGCCGTCGGCGTACGCCTGCGTGTAGTTCCCGTACTCCGACGACGCGTCGCCGAAGGTCCAGCCGAGGACCTCGCCGTAGAAGCGCTTGGCGGCCTCCACATCGCTGAACATCGCGTCGGCCCAGCACGGGGTTCCCTCTGGTCGTACGGCCATGGCGGCGGCCCTCCCGGTGAGATGGATTGTCCGGTTCCTCACGCTAGCCACCCCGCCCGCGCAGCGCGCGCCGAACACCCGGGTCGCCCGGAACACCCCCTGCATGGCACAGCCCGTCGCGGCCCGCGGGGCCCTTAATGGTTGGACTGCGTCGCCGCCGATCGCCTGGAATGGGACACATGAACGCCATGCGGATGCACGCCGACGAGATCGACCTCGACGACTCGCTGGTCGGCCGGCTCGTCGCCGCCCAGTTCCCGCAGTGGGCCGGGCTTCCGCTGCGGCGGGTGGCCTCCTCGGGGAGCGAGAACGCGATGTTCCGGCTGGGCGAGGACATGGTCGTACGGCTGCCCCGGCATCCCAGGGCCGTGGCGAGCGTCGCCCACGAGCAGCGGTGGCTGGCGCGGCTGGGGCCGCTGCTGCAGGCGGCCGCGCCCGAACCGCTGGCGCAGGGCGGGCCGGGTGAGGGGTTCGCCTGGCCCTGGTCGGTGTACCGCTGGCTGGACGGCCGTAATCCGGTCGCCGGCGCGGTCGAGCGGCCGCAGTCGCTGGCCGCCGACCTGGGGGCTTACATCGCCGCCCTGCGAGCCGTCCCGCCGCAGGACGGACCGCCGAATCCCCGGGGCGTTCCGCTGGCCGAGCGGGACGGACCCACCCGCGACGCCCTCGCCCTGCTGGAGGGCCAGATCGACACCGCGGCGGCGCGCGCCGTGTGGGACGAGGCGCTGCGCGTCCCCTGCCGCACGGAGCCGCCGGTCTGGGCCCACGGAGACCTCTCGCCGGGGAACGTCCTGGTCGCGGACGGGCGGCTCGCCGCGGTGATCGACTTCGGCTGCGCGGGGGTGGGCGACCCGGCGGTCGACCTGATCGTCGCCTGGAACCTGCTGCCCGCGTCCGCGCGCGGCGTCTTCCGCGACGCCGTGGGCGCGGACGACGCCGAGTGGGCGCGCGGCCGGGGCTGGGCGCTGTCGATCTCCCTGATCCAGCTGCCGTACTACCGGGAGACCAATCCGCCGCTGGCGGCGAACTCCCGGCACGTGATCGGGGAGATCCTGGCCGAGACCCGGTCCGTGGACGCCTGCGCGAGCGGTGGCTACGCGCCGTCGTAGGCCTTCCTCAGGGCCGCGACGTCGAGCTTGCCCATGGCGTACATGGCCTTGGTGGTGCGGGCGGACTTCACGGGATCGGGGTCGCTGATCATCTGGATCAGTCCGTCGGGGATGACCTGCCAGGACACCCCGTACTTGTCCTTGAGCCATCCGCAGGGGCCGGGCTCGCCGCCGTTCTCGGTGAGCTTGGTCCAGTAGTGGTCGACCTCGGCCTGGTCGGCGCAGTAGATCTGGAACGAGATCGCCTCGCTGAAGGTGAACTGCGGTCCGCCGTTGATGCCGACGAACTTCTGCCCGTTGGCGGTGAACTCCACCGCGAGCACCGATCCGGCCGGGCCGGGGCCGGCCTCGTTGTAGCGTCCGATGGCGCCGATGCTGGAGTTCTTGAAGACCGAGACGTAGAAATGGGCGGCTTCCTCGGCCTGGCCGTCGAACCAGAGACACGTGGTGAATCCGTCGGTGGTCATGAGCACCTCCTGGGTGGGAACGCGGTCGCCAGTATCGACTCCCGCCCGTGCGGAAACTCATCGCTCGGCCCCCGTGTCGCCCGCTCGCCCCTCGACGGATCTGCCCTCGGCGGATCTGCCACGGGCAGAGAACCGGCGTGCGGGCGGCCCTCGGCGTCGAGAGTGAAGTCGACGGCATCACGCCACGACGAGGAGACCCGATGACTCCACTCACCACGCTCGCTCCCCGCGCCGCGGAGGGCGACACCGCGCCCTCCCGCTTCGACGACCACCTCGCCGCCCAACTGCTCGGCCAGCGCATCGTGCTGCTGGGCACCCAGGTCGACGAGGTGTCCGCGAACCGGGTCTGCGCGCAGCTGCTGATCCTGTCGGCGGAGGACCCGCGCACCGACATCGGCCTGTACATCAACAGTCCCGGCGGATCCGTGCACGCCGGGCTCGCCATCTACGACACGATGCGGCTGATCCCCAACGACGTGTCGACCCTCGTGATGGGATTCGCGGCCAGCATGGGGCAGTTCCTGCTCAGCGTGGGCGCGGCCGGCAAACGGTTCGCGCTGCCGAACGCGCGCGTCATGATGCACCAGCCGTCGGCCGGGATCGGCGGCACCACGGCGGACATCGAGATCCAGGCGGAGAACCTGGAGCACACCAAGCGGACCATCGAGCGGATCACCGCCGAGCACACCGGGCAGTCCCCGCAGACCATCTCGCGGGACGGCGACCGCGACCGCTGGTTCACGGCCGAGGAGGCCAGGGAGTACGGGATGGTGGACCGGGTCGTGGAGTCCCTCGCGGACGTCCGCCCGGCCGCGCAGAAGCGACGGATGGGGCTGTGACATGGGGACCTACACGATTCCGAACGTGGTCGAGCGGACCCCGCAGGGCGAGCGGTCCTACGACGTGTTCAGCCGGCTGCTGTCCGAGCGGATCATCTTCCTCGGCACCGAGATCGACGACGGCGTCGCCAACGTGGTGATCGCGCAGCTCCTGCATCTGGAGGCGGCGTCCCCGGAGAGCGAGATCTCGATCTACCTCAACTCCCCGGGCGGCTCGTTCACCTCGCTGATGGCGATCTACGACACGATGACGTTCGTCCGGGCGCCGATCGCGACGCTGTGCGTCGGACAGGCGGCCTCGACGGCGGCCGTGCTGCTGGCGGGCGGCGATCCCGGCCGCCGGCTCGTGCTGGAGCACGCGCGCGTGCTGCTGGGGCAGCCTGCCAGCGGCGGCCGGCAGGGCACGGTCTCGGATCTCGCGCTGCAGGCCAAGGAGATGGTCCGCATCCGCGCCCAGGTGGAGGAGGTGCTGGCCCGGCACACCGGCCACGACATCGCGACGCTGCGCGCGGACATGGACCGCGACAAGGTGTTCACCGCACAGGAGGCGGTCGCGTACGGCCTCGCCGACGAGGTGCTGAGCCGGCGCCCCCTGACGGTGTGAGACGCCGGCCCGCGCGGCTCGTCAGGCGGCCAGGCAGAGCCCGTCGTGCCTCGGGGCGGTCGTCGCCCGGCTGCGCACCGCGCGCCGGGCGGCGTGCCGGGCCAACTCTCCCTGGGTTCGGGCCAGCAGGTCGCCCAGGCTGAGACCCAGGGCCTGGGCTGCGGCCGCGAGCACCTCCGAGGAGGCCTCCTTTCGGCCCCGCTCCACCTCCGAGAGGTACGGCATGGAGATGCGCGCCTCGTCGGCGACGTCCTTCAACGTGCGCTCCTGTGCCTGGCGTTCACGGCGCAGGACGTCTCCGACGAGGTCGCGCAACAGCGGTTCGCGGGGCGTCGGCCGGGAGACGGTCCCGGGCGCCGCGGCGGGGACGGCGGGCGGGGGGACGGCGGGGGCGGCGGCGTCCTGGCGCCCGGCAGGCGGGCGCAGCGGGATCACGCGGGCTCGGTTCGGCGTCTGGTGGCTCACCTGCCCAGCCTAGGAGAGCGGGCCGCCCCGGGAAGGGGGAGGCGTTGCGCCCTGGGTGGAATCGGCGTCCCGCCCCGTACGCATGGGTCGCGCGTGGGCGGGTACCCGCATCCGCGAGCGGTCCCGCGTGCGGTCTCGCGTGCGGGCGCCCGCTCACGCAGCGAGCACGACGCACGCCGAACCGTGACGGGGCACGGTGACCGAGTACCCGACGTTCGAGGGAGAGGCCATGCAGACCGCCGTTGTCCGGTCGAAGGCCGAGGTCGTCGAGAACGCCGCCGGGGCAGGACCGCACGACGCTGCGCTGCCCGGCGTCGAGGCGCCGCGGAGCGTGGCTCCGCGCGACGCGCGCGAACTGTCCCGCCAGTTCTTCCGACGGCTGGCCGGCCTCGAGGAGGGCACGCCCGAGCACCAGTACGCGCGCAACACCCTCATCGAGATGAACATGTCCCTGGTGCGCTTCGCGGCGGGCCGGTTCCGGGGCCGCGGGGACGACATGGAGGACCTCGTGCAGACCGGGATGATCGGCCTGATCAAGGCCATCGACCGGTTCGAGGTCGCGCGCGAGGTCGAGTTCACGTCGTTCGCGCTGCCGTACATCGTCGGCGAGATCAAGCGGTTCTTCCGGGACACGACATGGGCGGTGCACGTCCCGCGGCGGCTCCAGGAGCTGCGCGTCGAGCTGGCGAAGGCGCGCGAAGAGCTCTCCAGCCGGCTGGACCGGGAACCGACGGCGGCGGAGCTGGCCACGCTGATGAACCTCGCGCCCGAGCAGGTGGTCGAGGCGCAGATCGCCGCCAACGGCTACACCTCCTCCTCGCTCGACGCGGCGCTCACCGCCGGCGACGGCTCCGAGCGGGGCGAGTCGGTCCTCGCGGACTTCATCGGCGTGGAGGAGGACAGGCTGGGGCTCGTCGACGACTTCCACTCGCTCGCCCCGCTCATGGCGGAACTCAGCGAGCGCGACCGGCGGATCATCCATCTGCGGTTCGTGGAGGAGGCCACCCAGTCGGAGATCGGCGAGCGTCTCGGCTGCTCCCAGATGCACGTGTCCCGCCTGATCAAGCGGATCATCGGGCGGCTGCGCCAGGGGATGCTGGGCGAGCTGGGCTGCGCCTGACCCGTCCGCGGCCAGGCCGGACCGGCGCGCGCTGCGCCCGGCCTGACGTCAGAAGCTGAGCACGGCGCAGACCCGCTTGCCGACCGGCACGCGCTCGGCGGTGACCTGCACGGCCACCGCGTGCACGATCTCCAGGCCGTGCCGGCCGACCCGCTCGGGGTCCTTGGGGTAACGCATGGGCAGGGCGTCGCTGCTGTCGTAGACGCTCACGGTGACCGAGGCCTCGGTGCCTTCGAGCTCGAGGATGTACGGCCCGTTGCTGTGCCGGTCGGCGTTGGTGACCAGTTCGCTGACCACCAGCATCACCTCACCGCACACGCGGTCGCCCACCGTGGCGCACCACTCGGTCCTGAGCTGGTCGACGAAGTGCGCGGCGAAGGCACGCGCCTCGGCTATGCAGCCGGGGTCTCCCGTGTAGTGCGCCGCGCGCCGCAGCGGTTCCACGGGTACGTCGAAACCAGTCGGTATCACTGCCCCGTCCAGGTGCTCGATCATGCAGTTCTCTCTCGGAGGCCGGACTGTCCGGACGCTGCTGTGCACCAGTGCTCGTACCCCGTGCCGCGCCGTGCAGTCCCCGTCATGTCTGACCTGTTAAGGCTACGGCCATGCCGTACCTCACAGTGCGGGCGGCCCCGGCCGTGAGCGAGGTGAGGGCTGCTCACGGCCGGTCGGCCGCGGTCTACTGCGACAGCGCCGAGAGCGAGCTGCCGGGCGCGCTCGACAGCTCGGACAGCGAGCTCGGCGGCGAGGGCGACGCCGGCGCTTCGGACGACGGCGGCTTCGAGGACGGCGGCTTCGACGACGGCGGCTCGGAACTCGGCGGCTCGGAGGACGGCGGCTTCGAGCTCGGGGACTCGGAGGACGGCGGCTTGGACGACGGCTTCTCGGTGGACGAGCCGGACGACGGCGGCAGGACGCATCCCGGCGGGCTGGCGCCGTGCGTGTCACCGGTCGCCGGCGACGCGCACGGCGGAGACGCGGGGCTGGTCAGGGAGCTCGGCGGGGCGACGATGATGGACGGCGTCCTGTGCGCCGGGGGGCGCGTGGGCCGGTCCTTGCCTCCGTCGTCGCCCGGCCGGCGGGCGAACCAGTGGTGGGAGTCGTGGGGGTCGTAGAGGACGAAGACCTTGATCACGGTCGTCGACGGCATGACCGTGACGGTGGTCGCGGGGCTGTACGTGGGCCACGACCGGCCCGTCCGCCGGTACCCGCTCTGCTGGGCGACGGGCGGGGTCAGCGGGTTTCCGCAGGCGCAGCGCACCCGGGGCACGCCGAGCCGGTCGACCAGCACGGCCGTGCCGGCCTGCAGGATCGCCTGGTAGGACGTGGCGCGGCCGTCGCGGTATCCGTGGTTGGTGACCCGGGTGTCCAGGCGCAGCTGCACCGAGGTGAGAGAACGCAGATAGGCGGGGACGCCGGCCGGGGCGATCCCGACCACCGAGGCGAACGCCGCGTTCTTCTGGGGCGCCTGCTGGAGAGCCGTGATCTGCTGCTCCACGTCGCAGCTGGCGACGTTGCGGGTGCCGCCGTACAGTCCGGGCTCGCCGCCGCGGACGGCGGGCACGGTGTTCTGGGCCGGGGCCGAGCCCGACGGGGCGACCGTGGCGGGCGGGACGGACGCCTTCGTCGCGGAGGTCGTGGTCACGGGGTCGGGGCCGACCTCGCCGGCCGGCTGCATGAACACCTCGCCGGCCTGGTCGGACGTGCCGCCGCCGGGCAGGGTCAGCACGAGGGCGAGAGCGGTGGCGGCCACGACGGCGACGGTGATCAGCGCGATCCGGGGCGCGGACTTCCACCACGGCCGGTGCGGCGGCCCTGAGCCCGCTCCGAAGTCGCCGCCGGACGGCGGGGAGGGCGGGCCCTGGGGCGGCTGCGAGGAACCCGAGGACAGCGGACCGGAGGGGGGACCGGTCGGCCGCCCGGACGGTTCCGTGGGCGGTTCCGAAGGACGGCCGGACGACGGCGGTTCGACGCTCACGAGCACTCCCGACATGGGGTTCCCGCGGCACGGTGTCCGACGGAGCCGAGGCGATCGGCGGCGCCGGCGGGACCGCGCGCCTGCGGGACGTGCGACCGGCGCAAACCGGAATCATCCGATATGCGCCGCTTTCTTCCACCACGACCATTGTGTGCTCCGGTCGGGCGCCGCCCGCAAGCCGGGCGGCCCGTACGGTCCCTCCCGACGGGCGCACTCCCCCCGCGCTGCTTAGCGTGGCAGGGTGAGTGCGCAGACCCCCCACGACCAGGCAGGATCCCCGACGCACGGCTGGGGGCGCGCGGTCGTCACAGCGCTGGCCGGGCTGATCGCCATGGGCGTGACGGCCGCACTGGGACTGTGGGCGGCCGGGGCCGCGGATCTGCCCGAGGGGGCCTTCCCCCGGGTGATCGCGGCGACCGTCGTCACGGCCGTCGGCGGCACGGTCGAACTCGTCGGCGACGCGGGCGGCCTCGCCGAGACCGACGCCGGCCTGACGGTGATCCCGCTCTCCGTGACCCTCGTCGGGGCGCTCGTCGTCGGCGCCGGATTCCTGTGGCCGCTGCGCCACCGGGCGGTCGTCGGGGCCGCCGAGCTGGCCGGCTGGGCGGCCCGGATCGCCGTCGGGTGGCTGCTCGGTCTGCTCGGCCTGTCGTTCGCCGCCCGCCAGACCTTCAAGGTCTCCCTCGGCGACGGCGCCCTGAGCGATCTGGGCGACCTGTTCGACGTCGGTCCCGAGGTCGGCTTCAGGACGGACGTGGCGGTGACGGTCCTGGTCGGACTGCTGTGGCTGGCCGGAGTGCTGGTGCTGGCCCAGCTGGTCGCGCGCGGCGCGCCGTTGCCGGCCCGGTTGCTGCGCTTCCAGGAGCCGGTGCGACCGGCTGCGCATGCGATGGTCGTGCTGCTGCTGGTCTGCGTCGCCCTGGGCGTCGTCATCGCGCTCGTCGTCGCGGCGACCCGTGGACACGCCGCCGAGACCCTCGCGGTGATCCTGCTCGGCCTGCCCAACCTGGTGTGGCTGACGTTCACCGTCGGACTGGGCGCCACGTGGGACGGCCGGGTGGAGGGGCCCTTCGGGCTGCCGATGCCGCATGTGCTGGACGAGGTGCTGCGCGGCAAGGAGACGGCACAGCTCGACCTCGGCGCCCTTGCCGCGTACGACGGCCGGGTCTGGTGGCTGGTCGTGGTGGACGCGGTTCTGCTGCTGGGGGCGGGGTTCCTGATGGCGGCGCACTCACCGCCGGGCATGGCGGCCTGGCGGCATGCCCTGCACATGGCCGTCGCCCTGGTGCTCACGGTGCTGATGATCTGCCTGGTCTGCCGGGTCCTCGCGCACTACGGCCTGTCCGTGCTCGGGCTCGGCGACCTCGGCGGCAACCTGTCAGGGGAGCTGTACCTGCGGCCCCGTCTGTGGTCGGCCCTGGGCCTCGCCGCGTTGTGGGGCCTGGTCGCCGGGCTCCTGGGCGGCCTGCTGGCCGGCCTTGTCCGCCGCCGGGGAACGCAGCCCCCGCCGCGCTGACGCCGCCGTCGCGGTCGCGGTCGCGTAGGGCCCGCAGGACCGCCTGGGCTCAGGACCTGCGGGGCCCGGGATCAGGCGGATCCGCGGGGCCCGGGATCAGGGCCGGCGGCCGCCGAACACCGGGCGCGCCCAGAGCGGAGGCTCGGGCGCCGACGGCAGGGCGTCGACCAGTTCCGTCGGCGGGTGAGCCGCCGGGTGCTCGCGCCCTCCCGTCGACCTCAGCTCGGCGACGAACGCGCCGCAGGTGTCCTGACGGTCGTCGGGGCTCTTCGCGAGGGCCCGGACGAACACCCGGTCCACATGCGCCGGCAGGTCGGGCCGGGTCTGTGTCAGCAGCGGCGGGTCGGCGTTCTGGTGGGCCCACAGCAGCGCCATGTCGTCGTCGCGGAGGAAGGGCGGACGGCCCGCGAGGCACTCGTAGACGACGCAGGCGAAGCCGTACACGTCGCAGCGGCCGTCGACGGGGCGGCCGGAGATCTGCTCGGGCGAGACGTAGTCGAGCGTGCCGACGAACTGGCCGACCGTGGTGAACCCGGTCAGGGACAGCGACTTCTTCGTCAGCCCGAAGTCGGTGAGATAGGCGTGCTCGGGATGGTCGGTGTCGGTGCCCCGGGCCACCAGGATGTTGCCGGGCTTGACGTCCCGGTGCACTAGCCCGTGCTCGTGGGCCGCGTCCAGCGCCGAGGCGATCTGCGCGGCGATGCGGACGGCCTTCGCCAGCGGCAGCGGACCCTGCCGGTCGAGCAGATGGCGCAGGTCGCTGCCCTCGACGTAGCGCATCGCGATGTACAGCACGCCGTCGGTCTCGTCCGCCTCGAAGACGGGCACGATGTGCGGGTGGTCGATCGCCGCGGCCGCCCGCGACTCATGGGTGAACCGCTTGCGGAACACGTCGTTGCGGGCCAGCTCCGGCGCGAGCAGCTTCAGCGCGACCGTCCGGTCCAGGCGCAGGTCGTGGGCGCGGTAGACGACGGCCATGCCGCCGCGGCCGATCTCGCGCTCGATGCGGTAGCCGGCCACCTGCCGCCCGACCAGTTCGGAGGGCCGGCCGGAGAAGGGGCTGGTCGTGTGCGCCATCAGGGTCTCCGGTCCCGGTTCACGATCCGGGTGACGGTGTGGTCGAGGTCCTGCTGCCGGCCCTGCTCACGGTCCCCGGCCCGGTCTCGGCCCTGGTCATGGTCCCCGACGCGGTCCCCTCTGCGGTCCCGGTCCCGGTCTCGACCCCGGTCCCGGTGCTGACCCCGATCCCTGTCCCGGTCTCGGTCCCAGTCGCGCTCTCGGTCCCAGTCGCGGTCGCGGTCCGGGTCTCGGTCTCGACGGCGATGCTGGTCGAGGCCCTCCGACGCGTCCGACGGGTCCGACGGCTCGGCCGCCGCCGCGTGCGGCCCACGGTCCGTCGCGTATGTGCTGAGGCGGCTCCCGTCGCCGTACACCCAGCGTCCGGCGACGGAGTCGTACATCCAGACGTCCTCGCCGTCGACGACCACGCCGAGCCGCAGCCCTTGGGTGCGGCGGCGGAAGGACTCGCCGTCGAGGCCGCCGTCCGCCAGATCCTCCACCGCCGCCCGGTACCGGGCCAGGGCCTGTTCGGCACGGTCGAGGAGGGGACGGGGGTCGGCCGCGGTCGTGTGCGGGCCGCCGGCACGGGGCGGGTCCTGGGGGACGGCGACCAGACAGCGGCCGTCCACCCAGGCCGACCAGCCGTTGGAGCACAGCACGCGTCCCCAGTCGCCGCGCCGCTCCAGGAGCCGGACCGGCAGCAACGGGTCGAGCGGCATGGTGGGACGGGCCGGATCGGGCTCCTCCCAGGCGGGCATGCCGTGCTGGGGGACGACGTGCGTCGGGCTGAATCCGGGAGTCGTCATGCGCCGCCCTACTTCCGCATCACCGCGGGCTCGTGCCGGCGCAGCAGCCGGGAGACGATGAATCCGAAGGCCGCCGACAGCAGGATGAGCATGCCCACGTCCAGCAGCCAGGTCCCGGCCGAGTGCTCGAACAGCGGGTCGCCGGTGAGGTCGCCGGGCACGATCCGGGACAGCCCGATGGTGCCGGCCATCGCGCCGAGCGCCCACCGCGAGGGCACCAGCCACGACAGCTGGTCCAGGCCGGGCACACCGCTCAGTTGCAGCAGCGCCCCGCAGAAGACCACCTGGACGATGGCGAGCAGCACCAGCAGCGGCATCGTCACCTCCTCCTTGCGCACCACCGCGGAGACCAGGAGCCCGAGCATCATCGCGGTGAACGACAGCAGCGCCACGGCGACGGTGATCTCGACGAGGGGCGGCATCAACACGCCCTCGCCGCCGGGCGCGTGCAGGTCGACGCCGAGCAGCGCGACCTGGGTGAGGACCACCGCCTGCACGACGGTCACCGTGCCCAGCACCACGACCTTGGACATCAGGTACGCCGATCTGGACAGGCCCACGGCGCGTTCCCGCTGGTAGATCACGCGTTCCTTGACGAGTTCGCGCACCGCGTTGGCGGCTCCGGTCAGGACTCCGCCGACGCACAGGATGAGCAGCGCGTTCATCGCCGTGTCCCGGGTCAGCTCGCCGCCCGCGAGGGCCCGGGCCATGACGCCCATGACGAACGGCAGCGCGATCATAATGGCGAGGAAGGTGCGGTCGGCGGCGAGGGCGGAGGTGTAGCGGCGCACCAGGGTGCCGACCTGGGCGCTCCGGCTGCGGGGCCGCGGCGGCGGCAGCATGATCACCGGTCCGGACCGCGGCAGCCGGGGCTGTTCGCTGTCGTCGAGGACGTAGCGCCGGCGCGACGGCGAGTCGCGGTACTCCCCCGCCCAGTCCCGGTCCTGGTCGCGCTCGAAGGCCTCGAAGGCCTCGGGCCACTGCTCGAAGCCGAAGAAGGCGAGCGCGTCCTCGGGCGGCCCGTAGTAGGCGACCTTGCCGCCGGGCGCGAGCACCAGCAGCCGGTCGCAGACGTCGAGGCTGAGGACGCTGTGCGTGACGACGATGACGGTGCGGCCGTCGTCGGCGAGGCCGCGCAGCATGTGCATCACCGAGCGGTCCATCCCGGGGTCGAGACCGGACGTCGGCTCGTCGAGGAAGAGCAGCGAGGGCTTGGTGAGCAGTTCCAGGGCCACGCTGACGCGCTTGCGCTGCCCGCCGGAGAGGCTGTGCACCGGCTGGTCGGCGCGCTCCTGGAGACCGAGTTCACGGATGACCTCCTCGACCCGCTCGCGGCGCTCCGCCTTGGCGGTGTCCTGCGGAAAGCGCAGTTCGGCGGCGTAGGCGAGGGCGCTGCGCACGGTCAGCTGGGCGTGCAGGATGTCGTCCTGCGGGACGAGGCCGATGCGCTGGCGCAGCTCGGCGTAGTCGCGGTAGAGGTCGCGGCCGTCGTAGACCACGGTGCCGTGGCCCGCGGGGCGCTGGCCGGTGAGGGCGCCGAGCAGTGTGGACTTGCCCGCGCCGCTGGGCCCGACGACGGCGAGCAGGCACTTCTCCCCCACCGGGAACGACACGTGGTCGAGGAGCACCTTGCGGCCGCGGTCGACGGTGACCGTCAGGTCCTGCACGTCGAGGGAGACCTCACCGGTGTCGACGTACTCCTGGAGCTGGTCGCCGACCAGACAGAACGCCGAGTGGCCGATGCCGACGATGTCGCCGGGGCCGACCGGGGCGCGGTCGACGGGCAGCCCGTTGAGGTACGTGCCGTTGTGGCTGCCGAGGTCGACGATCTCGTGGCCGCCGTCGGGCAGTGCGCGCAGTTCGGCGTGCCGGCGGGAGACGACGAGGTCGTCGACGACGAGTTCGTTGTCGACGGCGCGGCCGATCCGCACGGTGCGCGGGGGCAGCGGCCGGACGTGGGTGGGCTGCCGGAAGGTGCCGGTCAGGGCGGGCATGGAGACGGCGGACGGCCGCTCGGGCGCCACCGGAGCCAGGCCGGACAGGACGACGCGGGGTCCGTCGGACGGGCTGCCGAAGCGGATCACGCTGCCGGGGCCGACGCCCCACTCGTGGATCTGACGGCCGTCGGCGTAGGTGCCGTTGGTGCTGTGGTCGTCCTCGAGGGTCCAGTGGTCGCCGTCGGGGCGCAGCACCGCGTGGTGCCAGGAGACGCGGGTGTCGTCGATGACGACGTCGCTCTGCGGGTCCCGCCCGAGGCGGTAGTCGTGGCCCGGGATCAGCAGAGTCGAGCCCGTCTCGGTCTCCAGCACGAGTTCGGGCGCAGTCGAGGAGACCGGCCGCTCCGTCATGCCTGAATTCTATCGATTGGCGCCTTTGTGTGCCTGACGGGAGGTGCGCGGCCGGGCCGGTGGACCGTCAGCCGACCGGGAGGACGAGGGCCGGGACGGTGCGCTGCATGCGCAGTGCGTCGACGGACTCGGCGAGGAGCTCGTACTCGGTGGTGTCGTCGCTGATCGCGATCCGCACCAGCCTGCCGCCCGCCAGCTCGTCGGCCACCAGTTCCTGTCGGCCCGTGTCGGCGCACCAGGCCCGCAGCAGCCCGGGCACGTCCTGCACGGTGTCGGCGACGGGGACGAGCGCGCCCGGCGGGAAATACTCGCTCTCGGGCAGCGGATCCAGTCGTTCCGCCATCCAGGAGGCCCGGTCCCGCAGCCACCACAGGGCGAGCGCCAGCGTCGGCGCGCGATAGGTGCCCAGCGGTACGCCGATGCGCCGGCCGTCACAGACGCCGTACGCGGTGACATGGCACAGGAATTCGTCGTGCACGTCCCTCTCCCCCGGTGCTCGCTTGCCGGTCGCGCCTCGCTTTCCGTGCGGCTCCTGTGGGGAAACTGCCCCCGACGTTCGAGTATGTTCACTGCTGAATCACTGTCACCACGTCTTTTTGGCCAGTCTCCTGGCATATTCCCCCTGGTTCATGGCCGAAATGCGGCGAGCTTTGCCGGGCGCCGTCATTACCCGGCGGGTAATCGACCCGGGAGGCGGGCGCGGGCAAGGTGGTCACACCGGATCGGCGAAGGCCGGAATCCGGGACCTGACCAGTATCGACGACCTTCCCGGGGGCTGATTTCCCATGTCCGCGAACACCGACCGCTACGAGAACGCCGTCGCCCGCTACTTCGAGGCCTGGAACGCACGGGAGCCCGAGACCCTGGCGAAGGCCGTCGCCGCCGCATGGGCCGTGGGAGGGGGGTACACCGACCCGCTCGCCGAGGTCCGCGGCCACGAGGAGATCGCGGCCCTGGTCACGGCGGCGCACGCGCAGTTCCCGGGCTTCGTCTTCCGGCTCTTTGGCGCGGTCGACGGCCACCACGACACGGCCCGGTTCTCCTGGGAACTGGTGAGCGAGGCCGCGGGCGTCGCGCCGGTGGCCGGATCCGACGTCATCACCCTGGACGCGCAGGACCGGATCACGTCGGTCCTGGGATTCCTGGACCGGGTGCCGGCCGGAGCCTGACTCCGAGAGCGGCGAATTCCCCCGCCGCGGCGGTCGCCACGGCGTGAGACCGCCGTACGACCGCTGCGGGCGGGGGCATGCATCACGCACGCGAACGACGGCCCGGGCGGGAAAACGGAATACGGAATGCCGAATTCACCGGCGTCCTGCGCGGTCGTTCTCACCGGCGTCCTGCGCAGGCGTTCTCACCGATGATCAGCGCGCCGCGCACGCGCCCGGCGGACAGGGCTGGAATTGCGCCGTCCGGCCCGATTCCGTCACTCTATCCGGACGCGACGGCTCCTCGTGGAAACCGGGGTGCGCGGCCCGTCCGAAATGCAGAGGGCAACCCGTGAGGGCCGTCCGGCGGAACGGCTCAGCCGTTGATCACCGCGTCGATCCGGGACAGCTCCTCGGCCTC
Source organism: Streptomyces sp. NPDC001027 (assembly GCF_040299045.1). Lineage (NCBI taxonomy): Bacteria > Bacillati > Actinomycetota > Actinomycetes > Kitasatosporales > Streptomycetaceae > Streptomyces > Streptomyces sp. NPDC001027. The sequence continues at coordinate 18,209 of NZ_JBEPBI010000081.1, read as the reverse complement.
GAAGTCCAGGCGGGCCAGCGCGCCGACGCTGTCCTCGATCTGGCGGGCGCTGCTCGCGCCGACCAGTGCGGAGGTCACCCGGCCGCCGCGCAGCACCCAGGCGAGCGCGAGCTGGGCGAGGGACTGGCCGCGGGACTTCGCGATCTCGTCGAGGGCGCGCAGCTTGCCGACGAGCTCCTCGGTGACCGCCTCGGACTTCAGGAACGGGCTGTCGCTCGCCGCCCGGGAGTCCTCCGGGATGCCGTTCAGGTAGCGGCCGGTCAGCAGTCCCTGCTCCAGCGGCGAGAACACGATCGACCCGACCTGGAGCTCGTCCAGGGCGTCCAGCAGGCCCTCGCTCTCCGGGCGGCGGTCGAGCATGGAGTAGCGCGGCTGGTGGATGAGGAGCGGGGTGCCCAGTTCGCCGAGGATCCGGGCCGCCTCCCGGGTCTGCTCCGCGGAGTAGTTGGAGACGCCGACGTAGAGCGCCTTGCCCTGCTGCACCGCCGAGTGCAGGGCCCCCATCGTCTCCTCCAGCGGAGTCTCCGGGTCCGGGCGGTGCGAGTAGAAGACGTCGACGTAGTCCAGCCCCATCCGCTTCAGGCTCTGGTCCAGCGAGGACAGCACGTACTTGCGCGAGCCCCACTCGCCGTACGGACCGGGCCACATCAGATAGCCGGCCTTGGTGGAGATCACCAGTTCGTCGCGGTACGCCGCGAAGTCGCTCTTCAGGAACCCGCCCAGCGCGGACTCGGCGGCGCCGGGCGGCGGGCCGTAGTTGTTGGCCAGGTCGAAGTGGGTGATGCCGAGGTCGAAGGCACGGCGCAGGATGGCCCGCTGCGTCTCGGCCGGGCGGTCCGGGCCGAAGTTGTGCCACAGGCCGAGCGACAGCGCGGGGAGCTTCAGGCCGCTGCGTCCGGTGCGCCGGTAGGGCATGTCCGCGTAACGGTCGGGGTGTGCGGTGTACAACGCGACTCCAGAGGGGGTTGGCACGACGGTCGGGTCCGGGAAGATCACTCCGGTGGACCGCCACCCACTCTGGCTCCGCGTGCGGGCAGTGGTCCAACAGAAGAATCCGATGAGATTCAGCGGATACGCTTCTCAATCATGGAACTGCGCCACCTCCAGCACTTCGTAGCCGTCGCCGAGGACCAGCATTTCACCCGGGCCGCCGAACGCCTCATGGTGTCCCAGTCCGGTCTGTCGGCGTCGATCCGGTCCCTGGAGCGCGAGCTGCGCGCCCCGCTCTTCGTGCGGACCACCCGCCGGGTGACGCTGACGGAGGCGGGCCGGGCGCTGCTCGGCGAGGCGGAGCGCGTTCTGGCGCAGGTGCGGGCGGCCCACGAGGCGGTCGCCGCCGTGCAGGGCGTGGTCCGCGGCACCCTCTCCGTGGGCACCGAGCAGTGCATCGCCGGGGTGCATGTGGCGGGACTGCTGGCGGCGTTCCGGCGACGCCACCCCGACGTGGAGATCCGGCTGCGGCAGACCGGCTCGGGCGCGCTCGGCGAGGAGGTGGCGGCCGGCCGGCTCGACCTGGCGTTCGCCTACCGCACCCAGACCGACACCGACCAGCTGCGCTGCGTCCCCTTGGCGGCGGAGCCGATGTACGTGCTGTGCCACCCCGACCACCGCCTCGCCGGAGCCTCGGCGGCCCTGACGCCCCGGGATCTGGCCGGCGAGGTGTTCGTCGACTTCCACCCGGACTGGGGGCCGCGCAGCGCCGCCGACGCCGCGTTCGCCGGGGCGGGGGTGCATCGCACGGTCGCCCTGGAGGTCAACGACGTGCACAGCCTGCTGGACCTGGTGGGCGAGAACCTCGGCGTCGCCGTGGTGCCGCGCCATTTCCGGCACAAACGCGAGGCCCTCGCCGCGGTCGCTCTGGAGGGCGCGGGCGAGGCGGCCTACGAGACGGTGGCCCTGCTGCCGCCGGCCCGGGCGACCAGTCCGGCGGCCCGGGCGCTCATGGGGCTGCTGGAGACAGGGGGCGCGTGAGCGTCCGCTGGGCGATGGTGGACGTATGCATGCCAAGGACATCCTCATCGACGGGTACAACCGCATCCAGGAAGAGGTCCGCGCCGCCGTCGAGGGCCTGGACCCCGACGCGCTCGACAGCCGGCCCGCGGCCGGGGCCAACTCGGTCGCCTGGCTCGTCTGGCACCTCACCCGGGTCCAGGACGACCATATGGCCGAAGCCTTCGGGCTCGACCAGGTGTGGCTGGCCCAGGACTGGGAGAAACGGTTCGGCCTCGACCTGCCGCCCGAGGACACCGGGTACGGGCACGACGCCGCCCAGGTGGCGAAGGTGCACGTCCGGGACGCCGGACTGCTGACCGGTTACCACGACGCCGTGCACGCGCAGAGCGTCCAGGCGCTGCGCACGCTGACCGGCGCCGACCTGGAGCGCGTGGTGGACGAGCGCTGGGATCCGCCGGTCACCCTGGGCGTCCGGCTGGTCAGCGTCCTGTCCGACGACCTGCAGCACGTCGGACAGGCCGCCTACCTGCGCGGGCTGCTTCAGAGCGCGGCGGCGTAACCCGGCAGGACCACGTCCTCGATGAGGGCGGTGCGCTCGTCGAACGGGATGAACGCGCTCTTGAGGGCGTTCACCGTGACCGTGCGCAGGTCCTCCACGCCCCAGCCCGCGTGCTCGACGAGCAGCGCCATCTCGCCGGTCATCGTGGTGCCGGAGACCAGACGGTTGTCCGTGTTCAGGGTGACGCGGAAGCCGAGGTCCTTCAGCGCGGTGATCGGGTGCTCGGCGATCGAGGTCGCGGCGCCGGTCTGGAGGTTGGACGTCGGGCACATCTCCAGGGCGACCCGGCGGTCGCGCACCCAGCCGGCGAGGCGGCCGAGCTTGCCGTCCACGATGTCGTCGGTGATCCGCACGCCGTGACCGATGCGCTGGGCGCCGCACACCTGGAGCGCCTGGTGGATGCTGGGCAGGCCGTGGGCCTCGCCGGCGTGGATGGTGAAGGGCACGTTCTCGCGGCGCAGGTGCTCGAACGCGTCGAGGTGGTCGGCGGGCGGGAAGCCGTCCTCGGCGCCGGCGATGTCGAAGCCGACGACGCCGGCGTCCCGGAAGGCGACGGCCAGGTCGGCGGCCTCGCGCACCCGGTCGAACATCCGCATCCCGCACAGCAGGGTGCCGACCCGCACCGGCGTGCCCGCGGCGGCGGCCTTCGCCATACCGGCGGCGAGGCCCTCCTGGACGGTCTCGACGACCTCCGCCATGGTCAGCTCGCCTTGGGTGTTCAGCTCGGGGGCGTAGCGGACCTCGCCGTACACGACCCCGTCGGCGGCCAGGTCGAGGACGTACTCCTCGGCGGTGCGCAGCAGGCCCTCGCGGGTCTGCATGACGGCGAGGGTGTGCTCGAAGGTGGCTATGTAGCGCACCAGGTCACCGGAGTTCGCGGCCTCGAAGTACCAGGCGGCGAGTTCGTCGGGGTCGGTGGTGGGGAGGGTGTGGCCGACCTCCGCAGCGAGCTCGACGACGGTCGCGGGGCGCAGTCCGCCGTCGAGGTGGTCGTGCAGGACGGCCTTGGGGAGCCGGCGGAGGGTGTCGATGTCGATGCGGGGCGCGGTCATGTGCGTGGCGTCTTTCTCGGGTCAGTCGGTGGCGGCGGGCTGGAGCAGGTCCCAGCGGTTTCCGTACAGGTCCTGGAAGACGGCGACGGATCCGTAGGGCTCGTGACGGGGCTCTTCCAGGAAGGTCACCCCCGCGGCGAGCATCCGGGCGTGGTCGCCGGCGAAGTCGTCGGTGTGCAGGAAGAACCCGACGCGGCCGCCGGTCTGGTCGCCGACCCGGGCGCGCTGCCCCTCGCCCTTGGCCCGGGCGAGCAGCAGCCCCGTGCCGCCTCGGCCGTCCCCGGGCCGGACGACGACCCAGCGCGCTCCGCCGGGCCGCGGCTCGTCCTCGACGAGCCGGAATCCGAGCGCCTCGGTATAGAAGCGGATCGCCTCGTCGTAGTCGTCGACGACGAGGGTGACCAGGGCGATACGACTCATCGGTGCCTTTCAGGGGGCGCGCGGAGAGGGTGCGGCGGGTGTGCGGACGCTGTACGGGGCCCTTGCGGAAGAACCCTTCCGGGGGATTGACGGGTGAGGTTATACGTAAAACTTCGTCCGCGCCAATGCGGGCCGGTACGGCCGGGTCGCGGCGGCCGGAGGCGGGTTCAGTCCCCCTGCGCGCGGCCCTCGCCGCGGTGGGCCGCGTTCAGGCGGTCCGTCTCCTCCGGTGTGAGGCGCAGTGCTCCCGCGGCCACGTTCTCGGCCAGGTGAGCGGGGCTTCCGGTACCGGGAACGGCCAGGACGTGCGGTCCCTGGGCGAGGGTCCAGGCGAGCCTGACCTGGGCGGGCGTCGCGTCGTGGGCGCGGGCGACGCGCAGCACCTCGTCGCCGTGGGCGGCGGTCGCCCCGCGTTCGGCCCCCTCCCCGGCGATGGCGAAGTAGGGGACGAAGGCGATGCCCTGCTCGCCGCAGAGCCCGAGCAGTTCCGCGGACGCCGGGCCGCGGTGGCCGAGGCCGAACTGGTTCTGCACACTCGACACCGGGGCTATGGCCTGCGCCTCGGCGAGGTGGCGGGGCTGGACCGCCGAGATCCCGAGGTGGCGGATGAGGCCCTGCTCGCGCAGGGCGGCGAGCGCGCCGAAGTGCTCGGCGATCGACTCCTGCCCCATGCGGCGCAGGTAGACGAGGTCGAGGTGGTCGCGGCCGAGCTGGCGCAGGTTCTCCTCGACGTGGCCGCGCAGCTCCTCGGGGCGGGCGCAGGCCCCCCACTCCCCCCGGTAGTCGCGGTACGGGCCGACCTTGGCGGCGATGACCAGACCCTCCGGGTACGGGGACAGCGCGCGGCCGATGAGTTCGTTGGCGGAGCGCAGGGAGGAGAAGTAGAAGGCCGCGGTGTCGATGTGGTCGACGCCGAGCTCGACGGCCTTGCGCAGTACGGCGATCGAGCGGTCGCGGTCGCTCGGCGTGCCGAGATGGAAGGCGGCGCTGCCCGTCAGCCGCATCGCGCCGAAGCCGAGGCGGTTGACGGACAGGTCGCCGATGTTCCAGGCGCCCGCGGCGTCCGCGGTGATCGTTTCGATGGCCATCCGGGCAGTCTCGCACCCGCCGGGGGCAGCGGCGCCGTCGCGGTCGCCCCCCTCGACGGGCCATGGCGGTGGCCCGCGTCGCGGAGGGCTTCCCCGGTCGCCGCCGCCGACGTGCCGGACCGCGCCTCAGCCCAGCGGCTTCTCCAGCACGGCCTTGCGGTGGCTGAACGTCTCGATCGAGTAGCGTCCGTGGTAGCTGCCCATGCCGCTCGCGCCCACCCCGCCGAACGGCAGGTCGGAGACGGTGAGATGGGCCAGCGGCAGGCCGTGGCCGAGGCCGCCGGAGGAGGTCTCGGCGGCGATCCGGCCGCGGGTGTCCTCGGAGTCGGCGAATACGTACAGGGCGAGGGGCTTGTCGCGGTCGTTGATGAAGCCGATCGCGGCGTCCAGGCCGTCGACGGTGACGATCGGCAGGATCGGGCCGAAGATCTCCTCCTGCATGACGGGCGACTTCGGGTCGACGTCGGCGAGCACGGTCGGCGCGAGGTACTTCTCCGCACGGTCCATGCCGCCGCCGACCACGACCCGGCCGGAGTCCAGCAGGCCGGCGAGCCGGTCGAAGTGGCGCTCGTTGACGATGCGGCCGTACTCGCCGGAGGTCTGCGGGTCGGCGCCGTAGAGGCTCTCGACGGCCCGCGCCAACTGCGGCTCGAGGGCGGCGGCCGTCTCCGGGTCGGTGAGGACGTAGTCGGGGGCGACGCAGGTCTGCCCGGCGTTGAGGAACTTGCCGCGGGCCAGCCGGTCGGCGACGACGGCGAGATCGGCGTCACGGTCGACGAACGCCGGTGACTTGCCGCCGAGTTCGAGGGTGACCGGGGTGAGGTGCTCGGCGGCGGCGCGCAGCACGATGCGGCCGACGGCGCCGTTGCCGGTGTAGAAGATGTGGTCGAACCGCTCCGCCAGCAGGGCCGTGGTCTCCGGGACGCCGCCCTCGACGACGGCGACCGCCTCGGTGTCGAGGTGCGCCGGCAGCAGACGGGCCAGGGCGGCGGAGGTGGCGGGGGCGAGCTCGCTGGGCTTGACGACCACGGCGTTGCCGGCGGCGAGGGCGCCGACCAGCGGGGCGAGCAGGAGCTGGGCGGGGTAGTTCCACGGGGCGATGACGAGGACGACGCCGAGCGGGTCGTACTGCGTCCAGGCGCGCGCGTCGGCGCCCAGGTGGGCGGGGACCGGGGCCGGCTCGGGGCGCAGCCATCCGTCGAGGCGCTCGAGGGTGTGGTCGATCTCCCGGACCGTGAAGTCGATCTCGGTGCGGTAGGCCTCGGTGGAGCTCTTGCCGAGGTCGGCGTGGAGCGCGGCGGCCAGCTCCGCTCCCTGGTCCGTGAGCATCCGGCGCAGGCGGCGCAACTGGTCCGTGCGCCACGCGACGGGCTTGGTGCGACCGGTGCGGAAGGCGGCGCGCAGCCGGGTTACGACGTCGGCGGGCTGCTCGGGAGTGCTGGCGGCGGTGGTCATCGTGCCTCGCTGGGGTGCGCGGGCCCTTGCGGGCCCTGGGTCGTCGGACGAGCGGTCAGCTCGATGTATATGCCAACCTTTCGAGGGTCAAAATACATTCCCGCGGACCACTGGTCTCCCCGCATCTTCCGGCGGGCCGGGCCGCGTCAGTGGGCGAGCTCGCGCAGCCGCCGTTCGAGAAAGGCGCGCTCCGCCGGGCTCTCGCTCAGCGCGAGAGCCGCCCGGTAGGCCCCTCCGGCCTCGGCCGTGCGGTCCAGCCGGCGCAGCAGGTCGGCGCGGACGGCGTGCCAGACCCGGTAGCCGTGCAGGTCCAGCGCGTCCACGAGGTCGAGCGCCGGGCGCGGACCCTGGATCCCGGCCACGGCGACCGCCCGGTTCAGGGCCACGACCGGGCTCGGGGCGAGGGCCGTCAACTGGTCGTACAGGCGCAGGATCTGACCCCAGTCGGTGGCGTCGGCGGTCGGCGCGTCGCTGTGGACGGCCTGGACGGCGGCCTGGATCTGGTACGGCCCGGGCCGGTCGCGGCGCAGACAGCGGCGGACCAGGGCCTGGCCCTCGGCGATCAGTGCGTGGTCCCACCGGTCGCGGTCCTGTTCGGGCAGCGGCACGAGCGTGCCGTCGGCGTCCACGCGTGCGTCACGACGGGAGTCGACCAGCAGCATGAGCGCCAGCAGGCCGACGGCCTCCGGCTCGTCCGGCATCAGCTCCACCAGAAGCCTGCCGAGCCGCACCGCCTCCGCGCACAGGCCCGCCTCACCCTCGTATCCCTGGTTGAACACCAGGTAGACGACGGCGAGGACGCCTCTCAGCCGGTCGGGCAGATCCGCGTCGCGCGGTACGCGGTACGGGATGTGCGCGTCCCGGATCTTCGCCTTGGCGCGGACGAGCCGCTGGGCCATGGTCGGTTCGGGGACGAGGAAGGCACGGGCGATCTGGGCGGTGGTGAGCCCGCCGAGGAGCCGCAGGGTCAGGGCGACCTGCGCCTGCGGGGCCAGCGCGGGGTGGCAGCAGGTGAAGATCAGCCGGAGCCGGTCGTCGCGCACGGGGCCCTCCTCCACGGGCGGGTCGGCGGCGTGCAGCAGGGCCGCCTCGGCCTGCCGGGCGTGCCGGGTGGACTCCCGGCGCAGTCGGTCGACGGCCCTGTTGCGGGCGGTGGTGATGATCCAGCCGGCCGGGGCGGGCGGCGCCCCGGTCTGCGGCCAGCGGTGCACGGCCGTGGCGAAGGCGTCCTGGACCGCCTCCTCGGCGAGGTCGATGTCGCCCAGGAAGCGGACGAGGACGGCGACGGCCCGGCCGTACTCCGCGCGGAAGACGGCCTCGACGTCCGTGGCGTCCGGCATCGGTCAGTGACTGTCCACGAACGGGCGGACCTCGATCGGCAGCGTGGTGGCGAGCGCGGCCTTGCGCCCCCACTCCAGGGCCTCGTCCAGGTCGGCGGCCGTGATCAGGCAGAGGCCGCCGAGGTACTCCTTGCCCTCGGCGTACGGCCCGTCGGTGATGAGCACGTCGCCGTTCTCGGGCCGCAGCACGGTGGCCGTCTCCGGGCCGTGCAGACCTCCGGCGAAGACCCAGGCCCCGGCGGCGCGCAGCTCGTCGTTGTAGGCCTGCACGCGGCTCATGATCTCGGCCAGCTCGTCGGCGGCGGGCGGTTCGCCGCCGGTGGGCTGGACCACGCTGAGCAGGTAGTGCTTCATGACGTCCTCCTTGGCGTCGTGCCGTTGTGTCACCTCCTACACGAACGACTCTCCCCCGGATCGACACCCCGCGCCGCGATCCGGGAAAGAATCCCGCCCATGACCGCACCGCACCCGCTCGTCGCCCGCGCCCGCCGCCTCGCCGACGACCTGCTGGCCCCGCACGCCGAACGGGTCGACCAGTCAGAGGTGCCGAGGAGCCACCTCACGGAGATCGGCCGCTCGGGCCTGCTGGGCGTGAAAGCGCCGAGGGAGTACGGCGGGGCCGAGGCGCCGGCGTCGGTGGTGCGGGAGACGACGGAGATCCTGGCCGGGGCCTGCTGCTCGACCTGGTTCGTGCAGGCCCAGCACCACACGCCGGTGCTGGCGCTGGCCGGGAGCGAGAGTCCGCAACGCGAGCGTCTGCTGCCCCGGCTGGCCGGCGGCGAGCTGTTGGCCGGCGTGGCGTACGCCCAGCTGCGGGCGTATCCGCGCACGCCGGTGCGGGCCGTCCGGGAGCGGGGCGGCTGGCGCTTCGACGGGACGGTGCCCTGGTACACGGGGTGGGGCCTGAACGACGTCATGCTGCTGGCCGGGGTGACGGAGGCGGGCGAGGCCCTGTTCGCGTTCACCGAGGCGCGCGACCAGCCGGGGCTGCGGGCCTCGGCCCCGCTGCGGCTGGCCGCGCTGACGGCCGCCCGCACGGTCTCCCTGGAGCTGGACGGTCTGTGGTTCCCGGCGGAGGCGGTCGTCGTGCGCACCCCGCACGAACGCTGGTCGGCGACCGACCGCCGCAAGACGGTCGACGCCAACCCCGCGGTCTTCGGCGTCGCGCGGGCGGCCCTGGCCCTGCTGGACGAGGAGACGGCGGCCCCGCTGCGCGATCGCCTCGACGCGACCCGCCGTGCGGCCTACGCCCTCGCCGACGGCGCGGCGCCGGACGAGTGCCTCGGGGAACGTCTGGCGCTGCGGACGCAGGCCTTCACGGTCCTGCAGACGGCGACCACGGCGGCCGTCGTCGCGGGCGGCGGCCGCTCCATGCTGCTGACGAACCGCGCCCAGCGCCTCGCGCGCGAGGCCCTGTTCCTCATGGTCCAGGCCCAGACCCGGGAGTCGCGCCGGGCTCAGCTGGCCGCCCTGACGGCCTGACGTCCCGGAAGGTCCGTGCGGGGAGAGAGACGGGGCCGGCCGTCGCGCGCCCGGTCGGTCAGTCCTCGTCCGCTCCCGGGACCACGACGAGGAACGCGTCCGACTTCAGGTCCATGACGACGGTCGCCGGCTCGCCCTCGGCCCGTCGGCGGGCCGCGTACTCCTCCGCGGGCCACGATCCGCGCGGCGCTCCCGCGGGGAACCTCTCCAACACCTTCGCGCGCATAGCGGCAGACACCTCCACTGCGAGAACGGACACCGCCGAGACCGACGACTCGTGCACGAACCGGCTTCCCGCGATCCGGACGGGCATGTTCACACCCGCGCCAGACGGTCCTCCTCGACGGACGCCCGGGGGCGGCTCAGCCGGCCCGGCCACCACGCCCGGGCCCCGATGTCCCGGACGAGCGCGGGGACCAGCAGCGACCGGACCACGAGGGTGTCGAGGAGGACGCCGAAGGCCACGATGAAGGCGATCTGGACCAGGAAGGCCAGCGGGATGACGCCGAGCGCGGCGAAGGTCGCGGCGAGCACCACACCGGCCGAGGTGATCACCCCGCCGGTGGTGACGAGCCCCCGCAGCACGCCCTCGCGCACCCCGTGCCGCAGCGACTCCTCGCGGACCCTGGACATCAGGAAGATGTTGTAGTCGACGCCCAGCGCGACCAGGAAGACGAAGCCGTACAGCGGTACCGACGGGTCGGTTCCGCTGAAACCGAGGACGTGCCGGAACACCAGGGCCGAGACGCCCAGCGTGGCCGCGAAGTTGAGCGCGACGGTGGCCACGAGCAGCGCGGGCAGCAGCAGCGAGCGCAGCAGCAGCATGAGGACGAGCAGGATGACGGCCAGCACGACGGGGACGATGAGGGTCCGGTCGCGTTCGGCGGTGCGCAGGGTGTCGACCTGCTGGGCGGTGTAGCCGCCGACGAGGGCGTTCGCGCCCGGCACCGCGTGCAGGGAGGTGCGCAGCCGCACCACGGTCCGCTTGGCCGCGTCGCTGTCCGCGGGCGAGGCGAGGGTGACGTCGACGCGGACGCGGCCGTCGGCCGCCGGCGGCGCCCCGCCGGGCCGTCCGGACGCGCTCACCCCGGCCGCCGCGGCGACGCCGTCGGTGGCGCGGGCCGCGGCGAGCACCTGCGCGAGCCGGTCGGCGTCGGCCACGACGACCGCCGGGTTGCCCGAGCCGCCCGGGAAGTGCCTGCTCAGCGTCTGCTGTGCGGCGACCGAGGGAGCGTCGTCCACGAAGGTCTCGTCGAGGGGGACGCCCCTCGAGCTCAGCGTCGGCGCGAAGGCGGCGCCGGCCAGCAGCAGGGCGAGGGTCACCGCCCAGACGCGGCGCGGCGCCCGATCGACGAGTGCGGCGACGCGGTGCCAGATCCCGGCGCCCGCGCCGCGCCCCTCGGCGGGGGCGGGCTTCGCGGGCCAGTAGGCGGCGCGCCCGAGGACGACGAGGACGGCGGGCACGAAGGTCAGCGAGGCGAGGGCGGCGCAGCCGATGCCGATGGCGCCGACCGGGCCGAGGGCCCGGTTGTTGGTCAGGTCGCTGAGCAACAGGGCGAGCAACCCCAGCGCGACGGTAGCGGCGCTGGCCGTGACGGCGCCCCAGGACTGCCGCAGCGCTGCTCGTCCGGCGGCGTGGCGGTCCGCGCCCGCGGCGAGTTCCTCGCGGTAGCGGGCGGTGAACAGCAGGGAGTAGTCGGTGGCCGCGCCGATCACGAGGATCGACAGGATGCCCTGCACCTGCCCGTCGACGCGGACGACGTCGTGGTCGGCGAGTGCGTAGACGACCGCGCACGCGAGGCCCAGCGCGAAGACGGACCCGAGGATGATCACCAGCGGGAGCAGCAGGCTGCGGTAGACCAGCAGCAGGATGGCGAGCACGGCGGCCAGCGCCACGCCGAGGAGCAGGCCGTCGATGCCGGCGAAGGCGTCCGCCAGGTCGGCCTGCCCGGCGGCCGGGCCGGCCAGCCGCACGGTGGTCCCGGGGACGCCTTCGGCTGCCTCCCGGACGCGGTCGAGGGCGCCCGCGAGGCCGTCGCCGAGGTCGGGACGCAGCGGCACCACGCCCTCCAGGGCCTTCCCGTCCTGCGAGAGCACGGCGGGCGAGACCTCGCCGGCCACCTCCGGGGCGCCGGCCAGCGAAGCGAGCGCCCGGTCGGCCGCCGCCCTCCGGTCCGCCGGGCTCACCCCCTCGGCGCCGGTCCAGACGACGATCGCCGGGAGCGTCTCGTCCTGGCGGAACGCCCGCTGGGCGGCGATCACCTCCGTCGACTCGGCGCTGCGCGGCAGAAACGCCGCCTGGTCGTCGGTGGCGACCTCGCCGAGCCGTCCGGCGAAGGGGCCGAGGGCGCCCCCGATGCCGAGCCAGACGGCGACGAGCAGCAGGGGGACGAGCCATCGGGCGCGTCGGGACATGGCGGGCATCGCTCTCCAGACTCGAGGAACCGCGTCAGCGGCGACTCATGTATCTCAATGAAAAACAATCTCAATAATCGAGTTAGTTTTCGGTGATGGTAGACGGCGCCTGTACTTCCGCCGCGGCCGGGTGCGCGGATGCAGTGGGGGCGCAGTCGTCATCTACGTAGATCCACCGATGTGCGGACCGGGCCTCCCGGGCGAGGATGCGAGTTCGCGCCTGCCCGGCCGGAGAGAAAGGACGTCGTACTCGGTGCTCCCCTGGATCATGGTCTCGGTCATCCTCCTCGCCCCGTTCGTCGTGGGCGGCACACTCGCGGTCCGTACCGCCCGCAGGGCCGGCAAGGCGGACCGGGCGATGCGTCTCCTCGCCCAGCGCCCCGGCTGGAGCCGTGTCCCGGGCGACACGCTGGAGCAGCATCGGATCCGGCTCTCGGGCCACTTCCCCTGGCTGCTGCGCACCCGCGACGGCACCGCCGTGACCGGCTCGATCGGCGGCCTCCCGGTCACCGTCACCAGGCTCTGGGAGCCGGTCGGGCAGCGGGACATGCGGCACTGGCTCGTCGTGTGCTTCGACGTGCCCGGCGACGGGCTCTTCCTCCGGCTGGAGCGGGGCTGGAGCGCGGCGGAGCTCAACCTGCGCTGCGACGACCTCCCGTACCTGCCGATGAGCAAGGACGACCGGGCAGGGACGGCCGAGCGGTTCTACTCGTCGGATCTGCCCGAACGGCTCATGAGGTTCGCCGCTCCGGCGGTCTCGCTGTACGAGGCCGGGGTGTGCTTCGCCTACCCGATGCCCGACGTGGTGGACATGGGCTCCCTGCTGGAAGGACTGGCGGCGCTGCTCCCGGACCTGACCGCGCTCGCCCGTTCCGCCGGCCCGGAGAAACTGCAGGACGCTCCCTAGCCCTCCTCGGCAAGGCCGCCGGTCACGGGGAGCCGCACGGACGTTCCCGGGCCGGTCAGCGGGCCGGCGGCGGCACGCTCCCGGCGAGCTCCTCGTTGAGGGCGGCGAGGAAACGCACCACGACCGACAGCTCGTCCGCCGTGAAGCGGGCCCGGGCGGCCTCGGTGGCCTCGGCCAGCGGACGGAAGTAGGTGCGGGCCGCCGACCGGGCGTCGGAGGCGTAGTACAGGTGGACCACCCGGCGGTCGGCGCTCTCCCGGACCCGGCGGATGTGTCCGGCCCGCTCGAGCCGGTCCACGCACGCGGTGACCGCGCCCGAGGTCAGTCCGAGGAGCTCGCGCAGCCGCTTCGGCGTCATCGGCTCCTCGGCGTCCAGGATCGCCGCGAGCGCCTGGACGTCGGTGGCGTGCAGGGCGTGCTCGCCCGCGAACCCGTGCACCAGCCGGTTGATCCCGCCGTTCATGCGCCGCAGCTGGACGGCGAAGGCGTGCAGGTCGGCCGGGTGCGGGAGCGCCTCGGACTCCCGTGCCGGCGCCGGGCGTTCCCGGTCGTTCGCTGTGGCCACGCGATCAGCGTAGTCGGCCGCTCGTGTCACTCGATCGTGCGCACAAACCGGTGTCCCCGCATCCGCGAAGGCTCCCGGCGTGGAAGCGATCGACAGGGGGCCATCGAGGCGGAGGACCGAGGACTGATGACCGCACAGGGCGACCGCACGGGACCGGAGCCGGGACCGGGACCGGGACCGGGACCGGGACCGGGACCGGGACCGCTGAGCCTGGTGACCGGCGCGACCGGCTACATCGGCGGGCGACTGGTCCCGGAGCTGCTCGCGGCCGGACACCGGGTGCGCTGCCTGGCCCGCTCCCCCGACCGGCTGCGCGACCACACGTGGGCGGGCGACGTCGAGGCCGTGCGCGGCGACGTCACGGACGCCGCGTCGGTCGCGTCGGCGATGCGTGGCGTGGACGTCGCCTACTACCTCGTTCACGCCCTGGGCGCCGGCGACGACTTCGAGGAGACCGACCGGCGGGCTGCGCGGATCTTCGGCGAACAGGCCCGGGCCGCCGGTGTCCGTCGCGTCGTCTACCTCGGCGGCCTCACCCCGGCCGGGGCGCCCGAGCGGGAGCTCTCGCCGCACCTGCGCTCGCGTGCCGAGGTGGGTCGCATCCTGCTGGCCTCGGGGACGCCGACGACGGTGCTGCGGGCGGCGGTCGTCGTCGGATCCGGCTCGGCGTCGTTCGAGATGCTGCGCTATCTGACCGAGCGCCTGCCGGTGATGGTCACCCCGAGCTGGGTGCACACCCGCATCCAGCCCGTGGCCGTCCGCGACGTGCTGCGCGCGCTCGTCGGCAGCGCCGCCATGCCGGACGACGTCAGCCGGGCCTTCGACATCGGCGGTCCGGACGTGCTGACGTACCGCGAGATGATGCTCCGCTACGCCGCGGTCGCCGAGCTGCCGCGTCGCCTCATCCTGTCCGTCCCGATGCTCACCCCCGGCCTGTCCAGCCACTGGGTCGGCCTGGTGACGCCGGTGCCCGCGTCGATCGCCCGGCCGCTCACCGAGTCGCTGCGGCACGAGGTCGTCTGCCACGAGCACGACATCGCCCGGTACGTGCCCGATCCGCCGGGGCATCCGATCGGGTTCGACGAGGCGGTCCGGCTCGCGCTGCGCAAGGTCCGCGACGCACAGGTCACCACCCGCTGGTCGTCCGCCTCGGTGCCGGGCGCACCCAGCGACCCGCTGCCCACCGACCCCGGCTGGGCCGGCGGCAGCCTGTACACCGACGACCGGGAACTCGCCGTCGACGCGCCGCGCACCGCGCTGTGGCGGGTGATCGAGGGCATCGGCGGCGAGAACGGCTGGTACTCGTTCCCGCTCGCCTGGGCCGTCCGCGGCGGGCTCGACCGGCTGGTCGGCGGGGTGGGCCTGCGCCGCGGCCGCCGGGACGCCGCCCGGCTCCGGGTGGGCGACTCGCTGGACTTCTGGCGGGTCGAGGAGATCGAGCCCGGACGGCTGCTGCGACTGCGGGCGGAGATGCGGCTGCCGGGCCGGGCCTGGCTGGAGCTGTCCGCGCGAACGGACCCCGGGGGCCGGACCCGGTTCCGTCAGCGCGCCCTGTTCCACCCGCACGGGCTCCTCGGACACGCCTACTGGTGGAGCGTGGCGCCCTTCCACACGGTCGTCTTCGGCGGCATGGCCCGCAACATCGCCCGGGCGGCGGAGGCGCAGGCGGGCGCCCGCAAGCCCGCGCCCGTGCGCTGAACGGCGTGCCCCGTCGGCCCGGCAGCAGTCGCCGGCTCGGCAGCAGTTCTTCGTCGTCCCCCTTTTCGCCCCGGAGCCCCCTCATGAACGTCTCGGTCGTCCTGTTCACCGCCGACCTGCGTCTGCACGACCATCCGCCGCTGCGCGCGGCCCTCGACGGGTCACGGCAGGTGGTGCCGCTGTTCGTGCGCGACCGGGCGGTGGACGCGGCGGGGTTCGCGGCGCCCAACCGGCTGGCCTTCCTCGCGGACAGCCTGCGCGACCTCGACGCCGGGCTGCGCGAGCGGGGCGGTCGGCTGGTGCTGCGCTCCGGCGACCTGGTGGACGAGGTGTGCAAGGCGGCCGGGGAGGCGGACGCCGACGAGGTGCATGTCGCCGCCGACGTGAGCGCGTACGCACGCCGGCGCGAGGAACGGCTGCGGGCCGCACTGGAGGCGCAGGGCGTGCGGCTTCACGTGCACGACACGGTGACGACGGCGGTCGACCCGGGAGCGGTGGTCCCGTCGTCCTCGGACCACTTCGCGGTCTTCACGCCGTACTTCCGGCACTGGTCGCAGCGGCGGCTGCGTTCCCCCCTGCGCGCGCCCGGCCCGGTTCGGGTCCCGGACGGCGTCGGCTCGGAGGAGCTTCCCTCCCGCGCAGACCTGTCGGGGCTGTCTCCCGCACTGGCGGAGGGCGGCGAGACGCAGGGACGCTGGCGGTTCGCCTCCTGGCTGCGGTCGGGCGTCGCCGCCTACGAGGACCGGCACGACGACCTGGCAGGCGACGCCACCTCGAGGCTCTCCCCTCATCTGCACTTCGGCACGCTGTCCCCGGTGGAACTCGTGCACCGTGCGCGGCGGGCGGGCGGCCCGGGCGCCGAGGCCTTCGTGCGGCAGCTCGCCTGGCGCGACTTCCACCGCCAGGTGCTGGCGGCCCGGCCCCGCGCGGCGCACGCCGACTACCGCACCAAGCACGACCGCTGGCGCTCGGAGCGCACCGCGCGCGCGGACGTCGCGGCATGGCGGGCGGGTCGCACCGGCTACCCGATCGTGGACGCCGCGATGCGGCAGCTGCGGCACGAAGGCTGGATGCACAACCGCGGCCGGCTGCTGACCGCGAGCTTCCTCGCCAAGACCCTCTACGTGGACTGGCGCGTCGGCGCCCGGCACTTCCTGGACCTGCTGGTCGACGGGGACGTGGCCAACAACCAGCTCAACTGGCAGTGGATGGCGGGCACCGGCACCGACTCGCGCCCCAACCGGGTCCTCAACCCGGTCACCCAGGCGAAGCGGTACGACCCCGACGGCGGGTACGTGCGGCGCTGGCTGCCGGAACTGCAGGACGTGACGGCCCCCGGGATCCACGAGCCGTGGAAGCTGCCCGGCCCGGTCCGGGCGGCGCTCGACTACCCGGACCCGATCGTCGAGCTCTCCGCGGGCCTCGACCGCTTCCGGCGAGCCCGGGAACGCCGCTGAACGAGCTGTGCCGCGACGGTCGCGCTCAGGCCGTGTCGTACAGCCCGGCCAGCATCGTCAGGGCCTCGGCCAGTCCGGTCGGCCGCTGCAGGCCCGGCGCGGGGCGTCCGGCCCAGCCGGGGCCGCCGAGCACCACCACGGGGGCGCGCCGGGCCCCGGCGACGCCCCACCGGGTGTCCGCGACGTGCCGGGCGAGCGGCAGACTCGCGGTGGAGCGCGCCTGGGCCCACAGCACGACCGCGGCCGGGCCCAGCCGCCGGACGGCCGAGTCCAGCGCCTCGGCGGGCACGGCCGGCCCGAACATGCGGGTGGGCACCCCTCGTTGACCGAGCGCGGCGTCGAGCGCCTCCAACGGCAGACTGTGCTGCTCGCCGGGCGCGCAGGCCAGCACCACGGGCCCCGGCCGTCCGGCCGCCTCCCGCGACGCCACGGCCCGGGCTGCGCGGCGCAGCTCGGTGGAGACGTGCCAGGACAGCAGGTGCTCCACCTCGACGTACCGGTCGCCGGAGGAGACCCACTTGCGCCCCACGGCGTGCAGCGTCGGGACCATCACCTCCTGCCAGGCGACGATCAGTCCGTGCCGTTCGACGGCCGCGCCCAGGAGCTCCGCGACGCCCGGCGCGTCGAGCCGTACGGCGGCGCGGGCCAGCCCCCGGCACTCGTGGCGTACGTCGACGTCGAGCAGGAGGGCGTCGTCCGCGCGCGTCGGCGCCCGGCCGCCGCCCGGCGCACGGTCCCGGCCTGCGGCGCCCGGCGGACGCGCGTCCCCGTCCGTCGTCGCGTCCCAGTCCGCCGGGTCCGTGTCCGCCGGCCCTCCGCCCGCGCCCGCCTCCGCGTCCGCGTCCGAACCCGCGACCGTGGCCGCCGGATCCGTCCCCGCGGGGTCCGCAGGCGTCCGGCGGATCGCCTCCTTCGCCGCCCGGGCCGCGTCCGCCGGGGGCACGCCTGATGCGGTGAGCCGGCACATCGCCTCCAGCACGGCCACGTCGCCCGGGCGCCAGCGCCGGTGCCGCCCGTCGTCGCGGACGACGGGACCGATGCCGTACCGCCGGTCCCAGGAGCGCAGGGTGGTGGGCGCCACGCCCAGCCTGCGGGCCAGCGCCCCGGTCGTCAGTCCGGCCTCGTCCGGGCTCGGGATCTCGCTCATGGTCCGACCATACGAGAACCGCTGCTCCACCCCTGCGACCTCTACACATAAGGAGCAAATAAGAGCAGAATGAACATGCGCGGCACTTACCGCACACCGCAGCGAAGCGGTCAGGCCGGAAAGTCGAAGGAGACGAACCATGGCCAACGTCTCGCCCACCAGAGGTGACATGTCGACGCACCCCGACGTTTCCGAGATGCAGGCGCGGTACGCGCGCATGCTCGGTGGTCGTGATGTGGCACTCGTGGACGGACCGGTGTTCCTGCTCGGTCTGTACTGCGCCGTGTCCCCGTGGATCCTCCACTACACCGCCAGTCAGCCCGCGCTCATGACCCACAACCTGATCGTGGGCATCGCGATCGCCCTGCTGGGCCTCGGATTCACCGCGGCTCCCGCCCGTATGTACGGCCTGAGCTGGGCCATGTGCGCGGCGGGCATCTGGATGATCATCGCGCCGTGGGTCGTGGGCGACAGCCCGGACGCCGGCGTCGCGGTGAACAACATCATCATCGGCGCACTGGCGCTGATCCTGGGACTGCTGTGCACCGCCACGGCGGCGAGGAGCGTACCGAAGCCCTAGGAGCTGTCTTCAAATGTCACGCCCACATCAGGAGCGAGGCGAGGGTGACGGCTGCCTGGTAGGACTCGGCGGTCTTGTCGTAGCGGGTCGC
>NZ_JBEPBI010000080.1:0-33710 GCF_040299045.1 Streptomyces sp. NPDC001027 | reverse complement strand
GTGGTTGTTTAACAATTGGTTTGTCGAGGCGAATTTTGTCGCCCCGAGGGGGGTACTGCCACCAGGTTTGGGGTGGGGGCGCCCCCCAAGGGTGGGGAGCCGCCCCTTCCCCGTTCCGGCCCCGGTACGAGCAGGGCCGTCCCCCGGCGCCGGCCCCGGTCGGGGCGGTGGGCCGGCGGAGGGTCGTCACGGCGTCGGGCAGGTCACTTCTTGTCGAGCAGGTCCTGCACCCCCGCGCGGACCTCGTCCGTGGCGAGACCGCGGATCGTCAGCGTCGTACGGCGGCGCAGCACGTCGTCCGCCGTCTCGGCCCACTCGTTGTCGCGGGCGTACACGACCTGCGCCCAGATCTCCGGGGCGTCCGGGTGGACGCGCGCGCCCAGCTCGGGGTTGTCGTTGGCCAGCCGCGCGATGTCGAAGGCCAGCGAGCCGTAGTGGGTCGCCAGGTGCTTCGCCGTGTCGGCGGCCATGCGCGGGCCGGGCGCCGGGCTGTCGACCAGCAGCCGGTGGGCGACCGCGCGCGGGTTGGCGACGCCGGGCAGCGGCAGCTTCTTCGGCAGCGAGGAGATCGGTTCGAAGTCGTCGCCCAGCGGGTGGCCCGGCAGCGCCTCGAGCTTCTGCATGACCGTGCGGCCGATGTGCCGGAACGTCGTCCACTTGCCGCCGGCGACGGACAGCATGCCGCCGCGGCCCTCGGTGACGACGGTCTCGCGCTTGGCCTTCGCGGTGTCGCCGGGGCCGCCCGGCAGCACGCGCAGACCGGCGAAGGCGTACGTGATCAGATCGCGGTCGAGCTGCTGGTCGCGGATGGAGAACGCGGCCTCGTCGAGTATCTGGGCGGTGTCCTTCTCGGTCACCGCGACGTCCGCCGGGTCGCCCTCGAACTCCTCGTCGGTGGTGCCGAGCAGCAGCATGTCCTCCCAGGGGAGGGCGAAGGTGATGCGGTACTTGTCGATGGGGGTGGCGAGCGCGGCCCGCCAGGGGGCGGTGCGCTTGAGCACCAGGTGGGCGCCCTTGGAGAGACGGATGGACGGCGCCGCGTTCGGGTCCTCCATCCTGCGCAGGTGGTCGACCCACGGTCCGGTCGCGTTCAGCACGAGCCGGGCGTTGACGCCGAACTCTTCGCCGGAGAGCCGGTCGCGCAGGTCCGCGCCCGTGACCCGGCCCTTGGTGAAGCGCAGGCCGGACACCTCGGCGTGGTTGAGGACGACCGCGCCCGCCTCGACGGCCGCGCGGACCGTCATCAGCGCCATGCGCGCGTCGTTCATCTGGTCGTCGCCGTACACGGCCACGGCCTTCAGGTTGTCGGTGCGCAGCTCGGGCACGTCCTGCGCGGCCTTCGCCGGCGACAGGAGGTGACCGACGCCGTCGCCGAACGCCGACAGCGCGGAGTAGGCGAAGACGCCCGCCCCGAGCTTCGCCGCGCCGTGCGGCCCGCCCTTGTACACGGGGAGGTAGAACGTGAGCGGGTTCGCCAGGTGGGGGGCCACCTGGCGGGAGACCGCACGGCGCTCGAAGTGGTTCTCCGCCACCAGCTTCACCGCGCCGGTCTGCAGGTAGCGCAGACCGCCGTGGAGCAGCTTGGAGGAGGCGGAGGAGGTGGCGCCGGCGAAGTCGCCGGCGTCGACCAGGGCCACCCTGAGGCCGGACTGCGCGGCGTGCCAGGCGGTGGAGATGCCCAGGATGCCGCCGCCGATGACGAGGAGGTCGTACGACGCCTTGGAGAGCTGCTCCCGGGTCTCGGCGCGGCTCGGGTTGGAGCCGGACGCCGGGCGCGTCCCCAGGGCAGGCACGGACTGCAGGGTGGACTGACTGGTCATGTGGGGTTCTTACTCCTCGTCCTCGAGCCAGCCCATGGTCCGCTCGACGGCCTTGAGCCAGCTCTTGTACTCACGGTCGCGGGTCTCCGCGTCCATGCGGGGGGTCCACTCGGCGGCCCGTCGCCAGTTGGCGCGCAGGTCGTCGGTGTTGGTCCAGAAGCCGACGGCGAGGCCGGCGGCGTAGGCGGCGCCGAGGCAGGTCGTCTCGGCGACCATCGGGCGCACCACGGGCGCGTCCAGGAAGTCCGAGAGGGTCTGCATCAGCAGGTTGTTGGAGGTCATGCCGCCGTCGACCTTGAGGGCCGCGAGCTCGACGCCGGAGTCCTTCGTCATGGCGTCGGTGATCTCACGGGTCTGCCAGGCCGTGGCCTCCAGGACGGCGCGCGCGAGGTGCGCCTTGGTGACGTACCGGGTGAGGCCGGCGATCACGCCGCGGGCGTCGGAGCGCCAGTACGGGGCGAACAGTCCGGAGAACGCCGGCACGAAGTAGGCGCCGCCGTTGTCCTCGACGGAGAGCGCGAGCGTCTCGATCTCGGCGGCGGTGGAGATCAGGCCCATCTGGTCGCGCATCCACTGCACCAGCGAACCGGTGACGGCGATCGAGCCCTCGAGGGCGTACACCGGCTTCTGGTCGCCGATGCGGTAGCCGACGGTGGTCAGCAGCCCGGAGTACGAGTTGATGATCTTCTCGCCGGTGTTCAGCAGCATGAACGTGCCGGTGCCGTAGGTGGACTTGGCCTCGCCCTCCGCGAAGCAGGTCTGGCCGAACAGGGCCGCCTGCTGGTCGCCGAGCGCGGAGGCGACCGGGATGCCGCCGAGCAGCTCGCCGAGCCTGCCGCCGGCGACCTCGCCGTAGACCTCGGCGGAGGAGCGGATCTCGGGCAGCATCGCCAGCGGGACGCCGATGGACTCGGCGATCTTGTCGTCCCACTCCAGCGTGTGGAGGTTCATCAGCATGGTGCGGGAGGCGTTGGTGACGTCGGTGTAGTGCTTGCCGCCGTCGACGCCGCCGGTCAGGTTCCAGATGACCCAGGTGTCCATGGTGCCGAAGAGGATGTCGCCCGCCTCGGCGCGCTCGCGCAGGCCCTCGACGTTGTCGAGCAGCCAGCGGGCCTTGGGGCCGGCGAAGTACGAGGCCAGCGGCAGGCCCGTCTCCCGGCGGAAGCGGTCCTGGCCGACGTTGCGGCCGAGCTCGCGGCACAGGGCGTCGGTGCGGGTGTCCTGCCAGACGATGGCGTTGTGGACGGGCTGACCGGTGTTCTTGTCCCACAGCAGCGTGGTCTCACGCTGGTTGGTGATGCCGATGGCCTTGATGTCGTCCCGGGTGATGCCGGCCTTCTCGATGGCTCCGGCGACGACTTCCTGGACGTTGGTCCAGATCTCGTTGGCGTCGTGCTCGACCCAGCCCGGCTTGGGGAAGATCTGCTCGTGCTCCTTCTGGTCGACGGAGACGATCCGGCCGTCCCGGTCGAAGACGATGCAGCGCGAGGAGGTGGTGCCCTGGTCGATGGCGGCGATGAACGGGCCGGCGGTGTGCGCGTCGGTCACTGAGTGCTCCTGGGGTTTCCGTGGATAAGAGGCTGTCTGTACGGCGCTGCCGAGTACGCGGTGCAGCTGGTGCTCTTAAGCAAAGGCGACGTTGTAGATGCCTGCGGCGATCGCCCCGCCGATCAGCGGACCGACCACCGGGATCCAGGCGTAGCTCCAGTCGGAGCCGCCCTTGTTGGGCAGGGGCAGGAGGGCGTGCACGATGCGCGGGCCGAGGTCGCGGGCCGGGTTGATCGCGTACCCGGTCGGACCGCCGAGCGACAGACCGATGGAGACGACCACGAGCGCGGTGACGAGGGCGCCCAGGGTGCCCAGGCCGTTGCCCTTGTCGTTGAGGCCCTGCGTGAGGACGGCGAGGACCAGCACGATGGTGCCGATGATCTCCGTGGCCAGGTTCTGCCAGACGACGCGGACCTCCGGGCCGGTGGAGAAGACGCCCAGGACCGGGCCCGCGCCCTGCTCCTGTGCCTCGACGGCCTTGACCTCGGTCGACTGCGCGCCCGGACCGCCGACGATCTCCTTGTCGGTGAGGTGGGCGTGGAACTGGCCGTAGTAGGCGACCCAGACCAGGGTGGCGCCGATGGCGGCGCCGAGGAGCTGCCCGGCCCAGTAGACCGGAACGTTGCTCCAGTCGTCGTCCTTGATCGCGAGTGCGAGGGTGACCGCCGGGTTGAGGTGGGCGCCGGAGAGCGGCGCCGAGGTGTAGACAGCCGTCAGAACGGCGAAACCCCACCCGAAGGTGATGGCGAGCCAGCCGGCGTTGCGGGCCTTGGAGGCCTTCAGCGTCACGGCGGCGCAGACGCCGCCGCCGAGCAGGATGAGTATGGCGGTACCGATGGTCTCGCCGATGAAGATGTCGGAGCTGGACACCCGCGACTCCTTTGTCCTTCGTCCAGGGAAGCCGAACCCCGGGTCCCGCCGGGGGTTCGAGCGCCCTCGGGGGTGAGAGCGATGCCGGCCTTTGGCGTTGTCACACTCTAGCGCGTATTGCCGTTAGGTGTTCGACAATGTCGACCGATGGACGGGAGTCTTGCCCGGCGGTTACGTGTGCGTCAAGAGTGCCGTTATCGAAAACGCGATCGTTATTGATCGCTCTGAGTTATCGATCTTCGCGTGGGTGCGCACACACTCGCCCCTGATGCCTGCTTCAGGCGGCTTTCGCAGGGTATGGCAGTGGCCGGAACGCCTTCGGACGTCCCGGCCAGGTCTTACGCAGTTCTCAGGATCGGCAGCCGCGCGGCGGCTCAGAAACGCCCGCCGCCCAGGTCCCTGGAGACCGCGCGGGCGCAGTCGCGCACCGCGGCGATCAGCTCCGGGCGCAGCTCCCCGTCCCGGACCAGCCGCTCCACGGCGCCCGTGACGCCGACCGCGCCGACGGGCATGCGCCGCCGGTCGTGGATGGGCGCCGCGATCGAGGCGACGCCCTCCCAGGTCTCCTCGACGTCCGCCGCGTACCCGCGCGCGCGGGTCATGTCGAGGATGTGCTCGAACGCCTCCGCCTCGCACACGGTGCGGTCCGTGTAGGGCTTGCGCTCGGCCTCCAGGGCCTCGCTGTGCGCGACCGGGTCGTAGGCCGACAGCACCTTGCCGAGAGCCGTGGAGTGCAGCGGCTGCATGGCCCCGATCTCCAGCACCTGCCGGCTGTCGTCCGGCCGGAAGACGTGGTGCACGATCAGCACGCCCTGTTGGTGCAGCACCCCCAGGTGCACGCTCTCGCCGCTGGACCGCGCGAGGTCGTCCGTCCAGACCAGGGCACGCGCGCGCAGCTCGTGCACGTCCAGGTAGGTGGTGCCCAGGCGCAGCAGCTCGGCGCCCAGCTGATAGCGCCCGGAGACGTCGTCCTGCTCGACGAAGCCCTCCTGCTGCAGGGTGCGCAGGATGCCGTGGGCGGTGCCCTTGGCCAGGCCCGTGGACGAGGCGATGTCCGACAGGCCCAGCCGCCGCTCGCCGCCCGCGAGCAGCCGCAGCATCGCGGCCGCACGCTCGACCGACTGGATGTTCCGCGCCATCGCCCTCCCGCCTCCGTCCCCATCGGACCGCCTAGGGGCGGCATCCACTGCCGCCGTTCGGCAATGTCGAACACTACCGGTCCATGCCGACCTCCCGCCAATGGTCGGTCGACACGTGTTCCGCCGGGCGTCCCCCGGAAGCAGCAAGGCCGTCGCACGGCCGTGGCGCCCGTCCGACCCGCCGTGACCGGGCCTCCGCCAGGCCGCCACACCCGTCCGCCCCGTGGACGCCCTGACCATAAGGCCTCCGTCCCGGCTACCCTGACGGCGTGCGCGCTCATCGGGACGCCCGTGCTCCACGCATCCCGAGGTGACGCAAAGCCGACAGCCGTCGCATCCGAGGGAGCCCTTTCATGGCCTCTGTGCCGCCGACCCCTTCCGCCGACAGCCGGACCCGTGTGTCCGCGCTCCGAGAGGCCCTGGCCACCCGCGTGGTGGTGGCCGACGGAGCCATGGGCACCATGCTCCAGGCCCAGGAGCCCACCCTGGAGGACTTCCAGGACCTCGAGGGCTGCAACGAGGTCCTCAACGTCACCCGGCCCGACATCGTGCGCTCCGTGCACGAGGAGTACTTCGCCGCCGGCGTGGACTGCGTCGAGACCAACACCTTCGGCGCGAACCACTCCGCCATGGCCGAGTACGACATCCCCGAGCGGGTGCACGAGCTGTCCGAGGCCGGCGCCCGCATCGCCCGCGAGACCGCCGACGCCTTCGCCGCCCGCGACGGACGCACCCGCTGGGTCCTCGGCTCCATCGGCCCCGGCACCAAGCTGCCCACCCTCGGCCACATCGGCTACGGCGCCCTGCGCGACGGCTTCCAGGCCAACGCCGAGGGCCTGCTCGCCGGCGGCGCCGACGCCCTGATCGTCGAGACCACCCAGGACCTCCTCCAGACCAAGTCGTCGATCCTGGGCGCCAGGCGTGCGATGGAGGCGACCGGCGCCGACGTGCCCCTGCTGGTGTCCATGGCGTTCGAGACGACCGGCACCATGCTGCTCGGCTCCGAGATCGGCGCCGCGCTCACCGCGCTGGAGCCGCTCGGCATCGACATGATCGGCCTGAACTGCTCCACGGGCCCCGCCGAGATGAGCGAGCACCTGCGCTACCTCGCCCGGCACTCCCGCACCCCCCTGCTGTGCATGCCGAACGCCGGACTGCCGATCCTCACCAAGGACGGCGCCCACTTCCCGCTCGACGCCGAAGGCCTGGCCGACGCCCAGGAGAACTTCGTCCGCGACTACGGGCTCAACCTCATCGGCGGCTGCTGCGGAACCACCCCCGAGCACCTGCGCCAGGTCGTCGAACGCGTCCGCGGCCTCGAGCCCGTCGAGCGCAGCCCCCGCCCCGAGCCCGGCGCCGCGTCCCTCTACCAGACGGTGCCCTTCCGCCAGGACACCTCCTACCTCGCGATCGGCGAACGCACCAACGCCAACGGATCCAAGAAGTTCCGCGAGGCCATGCTGGCCGGCCGCTGGGACGACTGCGTGGAGATGGCCCGCGAGCAGATCCGCGAGGGCGCGCACCTGCTGGACCTGTGCGTGGACTACGTCGGCCGCGACGGCGTCGCCGACATGGAGGAACTCGCCGGCCGCTTCGCCACCGCCTCCACCCTGCCGATCGTCCTGGACTCCACCGAGGTCGACGTCATCCGGGCCGGTCTGGAGAAGCTCGGCGGCCGCGCGGTCATCAACTCCGTCAACTACGAGGACGGCGACGGCCCCGAGTCCCGGTTCGCCAAGGTCACCAAGCTCGCCCAGGAGCACGGCGCCGCCCTGATCGCGCTGACCATCGACGAGGAGGGCCAGGCCCGCACCCCCGAGAAGAAGGTCGAGATCGCCGAGCGGCTGATCGAGGACCTCACCACGAACTGGGGCATCCTCGAGTCGGACATCCTCATCGACACCCTGACCTTCACCATCTGCACCGGCCAGGAGGAGTCCCGGGGCGACGGCGTCGCCACCATCGAGGCGATCCGCGAGCTCAAGCGCCGTCACCCCGACGTGCAGACCACCCTGGGACTGTCGAACATCTCCTTCGGCCTCAACCCGGCCGCCCGCATCCTGCTGAACTCCGTCTTCCTCGACGAGTGCGTCAAGGCGGGCCTGGACTCCGCGATCGTCCACGCCTCGAAGATCCTGCCCATCGCCCGCTTCAGCGAGGAGGAGGTGCGCACCGCCCTCGACCTGATCCACGACCGGCGCGCCGAGGGCTACGACCCCCTCCAGAAGCTCATGCAGCTCTTCGAGGGCGCCACCGCCAAGTCCCTCAAGGCCGGCCGGGCCGAGGAACTGGCCGCGCTCCCCCTGGAGGAGCGCCTCAAGCGGCGCATCATCGACGGCGAGCGCAACGGCCTGGAGGCCGACCTCGACGAGGCGCTGCAGAGCCGGCCCGCCCTCGACATCGTCAACGAGACCCTCCTGGACGGCATGAAGGTCGTCGGCGAGCTGTTCGGCTCCGGCCAGATGCAGCTGCCGTTCGTGCTGCAGTCCGCCGAGGTCATGAAGGCGGCCGTCGCCCATCTCGAACCGCACATGGAGAAGTCCGACGACGAGGGCAAGGGCACCATCGTGCTCGCCACCGTCCGCGGCGACGTCCACGACATCGGCAAGAACCTCGTCGACATCATCCTGTCCAACAACGGCTACAACGTCGTCAACCTCGGCATCAAGCAGCCGGTCTCCGCGATCCTGGACGCCGCCGCCGAGCACCGCGCCGACGTCATCGGGATGTCCGGCCTGCTGGTGAAGTCCACGGTGATCATGAAGGAGAACCTGGAGGAGCTCAACCAGCGCGGACTCGCCGCCGACTACCCGGTCATCCTCGGCGGCGCCGCCCTGACCCGGGCCTACGTCGAGCAGGACCTGCACGAGATCTACGAGGGCGAGGTCCGCTACGCCCGCGACGCCTTCGAGGGCCTGCGCCTCATGGACGCCCTGATCGGCGTCAAGCGGGGCGTGCCCGGCGCCAAGCTGCCCGAACTCAGGCAACGCCGGGTGCGCGCGAGCGCGGCCCCCGCCGAGGTCGAGGAGCGGCCCGAGGAGGGCCACGTCCGATCCGACGTCGCCACCGACAACCCCGTGCCGAAGCCGCCCTTCGAGGGCACCCGCGTCATCAAGGGCATCCAGCTCAAGGAGTACGCCTCCTGGCTCGACGAAGGCGCCCTCTTCAAGGGCCAGTGGGGTCTCAAGCAGGCCCGCACCGGCGACGGGCCGACCTACGAGGAACTCGTCGAGAGCGAGGGCCGGCCCCGGCTGCGCGGCCTGCTGGACAAGCTGCAGACCGAGAACCTCCTCGAGGCCGCGGTCGTCTACGGCTACTTCCCCTGCGTCTCCAAGGACGACGACCTGATCATCCTGGACGAACGGGGCAACGAGCGGACCCGCTTCACCTTCCCCCGCCAGCGCCGCGGCCGCCGGCTCTGCCTCGCCGACTTCTTCCGCCCGGAGGAGTCGGGGGAGACCGACGTGGTCGGCCTCCAGGTCGTCACCGTCGGCTCGCGCATCGGCGAGGAGACGGCCAAGCTCTTCGCGTCGAACTCCTACCGCGACTACCTCGAGCTGCACGGACTGTCCGTGCAGCTGGCCGAGGCCCTCGCCGAGTACTGGCACGCACGCGTGCGCGCGGAACTCGGCTTCGGCGGCGAGGACCCGGCCGACGTCGAGGACATGTTCGCCCTGAAGTACCGCGGCGCCCGCTTCTCCCTCGGCTACGGCGCCTGCCCCGAGCTGGAGGACCGCGCCAAGATCGCCGAGCTGCTCCAGCCCGAGCGGATCGGCGTCCACCTGTCGGAGGAGTTCCAGCTCCACCCCGAGCAGTCCACGGACGCCATCGTGATCCACCACCCCGAGGCGAAGTACTTCAACGCCCGGTGACGCGAGCGCGCCGCCCGGCACACTGATCCGATAAGTCGTACACTGGTCGGTCCACTGCAGGCCGGTTCCCCACAGCGGGAACCGGCCTGCTCGTCCCTCAAGGAGGTACGCGGATGACCAGTACGGTTCCCGCGCCAGTGACCCGCACGGCCGAGGGCTCCGCCCTGCAGGCCGTGCTCCTCGACATGGACGGCACCCTGGTGGACACCGAGGGCTTCTGGTGGGACGTCGAGGTCGAGATCTTCGCCTCGCTCGGCCACGCCCTCGACGACTCCTGGCGGCACGTCGTGGTCGGCGGCCCGATGAGCCGCAGCGCCCAGTTCCTGATCGAGGCGACCGGGGCCGACGTCACCGTCGGCGAGCTCACCGTCCTGCTCAACGACGGATTCGAGGACCGCATCACCCGCGCCCTGCCCCTGATGCCGGGAGCGGCCCGGCTGCTCGCCGAGCTGACCGAGCACGAGGTGCCCACCGCCCTCGTCTCCGCCTCCCACCGGCGCATCATCGACCGCGTCATCGCCTCGCTCGGCGTCGAGCACTTCCGCCTCAGCGTGGCCGGGGACGAGGTCGCCCACACCAAGCCGCACCCGGACCCCTATCTGCTGGCCGCGGCCGGACTCGGCGTGGACCCCACGCGATGCGCGGTCGTCGAGGACACCGCGACCGGCGTCGCCTCGGCGGAGGCCGCGGGCTGCCACGTGGTCGCGGTGCCCTCCGTGGCGCCGATCGCCCCCGCGTCACGGCGCACCGTCGTCCCCTCGCTGGAACAGGTCGACCTGTCTTTTCTGCGCGGTCTGATGCCGCTCAACTGATCAAGGCGACGACCATTCGTGATCGGCCGATGACGGAAATGCAGCGGCCTTCACCCAGCGTGCACCGCCGATAACCAGGAATTCGACGGATGCGCGCGGCGTCGAATTCCGATCTTCATCGACCCTTCCGCGGGCGTCGAATTCCGCCCCGCCCCGAACCCCCTCCCGCTGTGACGTTCCCCACCCGTCGAGGGCTCGACAGATGACTCTCCGTATGCATCCCGGCCTCGCCGGGGGCATCCGGAGGAGTCCTTGTGTCCCGATTGGTAAGCGGCTGTACGAATCCTTCCCCGGACGGCTGTTCAGTGCGTCCGCAGCCGGTTTCGCTGCGTGATGGGCTTTCAACTCCGGTGCCTGCGAACCCTCCTGCCGACGCGCACTAATCTCGTTGCGAGAACATCGCCTACCCCCGTGATCGGCAGCACCACCCCTGCATGCCGGGTACACGGACCGACAGCTCTGGAGAAACTCGAGCATGAACCGCAAGACTTTGGTGCTGCCGGCCGTGGTCAGTCTGCTCGCGCCCGTGCTCGCCGCCTGCGGAGGGTCCGACAGCGGGAGCGGCGGCGGCGACGCCATCGTCGTGGGCACCACCGACCGGTTCACCGCCACCAAGGAGGCCCCGGCCCCGCTCGACCCGGCGTACTCCTACGACGTCGGCACCTGGAACATCCTGCGCCAGACCGTGCAGACCCTGATGATCCAGCCCAAGGGCGAGGGCGAGCCCGTCCCGGAGGCGGCCCAGAGCTGCGGCTTCACCGACACCGGCAACGAGCGCTACGCCTGCAAGCTGCGCAGCGGCCTGCAGTTCGCCAACGGCGACGACATCACGGCGAAGGACGTCAAGTTCTCCATCGACCGCGCCCGCGCCATCAAGGCCGACTCCGGCGTGTTCGCCCTGCTGTCCACCATCGACACCGTCGAAACGCAGGGCGACAACGAAGTCATCTTCCACCTCAAGACCGCCGACGCCACCTTCCCCTTCAAGCTGTCGACCCCGGTCGCCGGCATCGTCAACCCCGACGACTACGACAAGGGAAAGCTGCGCGACGGTTTCGCGGTCGACGGATCCGGCCCCTACGTCCTCAAGGCCGACACCGACGGCGACGAGATGACGAAGGCCGTGTTCACCAGGAACCCCCACTACAAGGGGACGCTCAAGGTGAACAACGACGAGGTCGACATGGTGTCCTACAAGGACGCCGACGCCATGGGCGCCGCCCTCGAGAAGGGCGACATCGACCTCATGACCCGCACCATGTCGCCGGAGCAGATCAAGAAGCTCTCCGAGGCGCCCGCCGGCGGAGACATCGACCTGGTCGAACTGAACGGCCTGGAGATCCGCTACCTCGCGTTCGACACCACGGACCCGGCCGTGAAGTCCAAGGCCGTCCGCCAGGCCATGGCCCAGATCATCAACCGCAACGAGCTGGTGTCGAAGGTCTACGGCTCCCAGGCCGAGCCCCTCTACTCGCTCGTCCCGGCCAGCCTCACCGGCCACTCCAACTCGTTCGTCAACACCTACGGCCAGCCCAACGTGGCCAAGGCCAAGGCCCTGCTGGCCGACGCGGACGTCACCAAGCCGGTGAAGCTGACGCTGAACTACACGACCGACCACTACGGTCCGGCCACCAAGCAGGAGTTCGAGGTGCTGCAGAAGCAGCTCAACGACAGCGGCCTGTTCGACGTGTCCATCAAGGGCACCGCCTGGGAGACCTTCGTCCCGGCCGAGCGCAAGGGCGAGTACGCGGTCTACGGCATGGGCTGGTTCCCCGACTTCCCCGACGCCGACAACTTCGTCGCCCCGTTCCTCGACAAGGACAACTTCCTCAAGTCGCCGTACAGCAACAGCGACATCATCGACACGCTGATCCCGTCCTCCCGCCGCGAGGCCGACCGCCAGAGCGCCACCAAGAGCCTGACGGAGATCCAGGACATCGTCGCCAAGGACGTCCCGATCCTGCCGCTGTGGCAGGGCAAGCAGTACGTCGCCGCCAACAACGACGTCACGGGCACCGCGTACGCGCTCAACTCCTCCGCGACCCTGCAGCTGTGGGAGCTCGGCCGCGGCGCGTCCGGCTGACGAGAGCCCCTTCACGGCCCGGGGCCCGGACCGCGGCTTCGGTGTGACGACAACACGACGACAAGGCGATACGTGAACCTGCGCAACCAGTGGCCGGTCCTGCCGATCATGGCGGGGCTGGCCTCCGGCCTGTTGACCGGATGCGGCACCCAGGGCGGGGGACCGGGGGGCGACGGCTCCGCGGTGGTCCTCGGCATGTCCGACGAGGTGCTGGCCACCGACCCGGCCTCCGGCTACGACCCCGGCTCCTGGCTGCTGTTCAACAACGTCTTCCAGTCATTGCTGAGCTTCCCCAAGGGCGGCACGGAACCCGAGCC
The DNA here is from genome assembly GCF_040299045.1 of Streptomyces sp. NPDC001027. Taxonomy (NCBI): domain Bacteria; kingdom Bacillati; phylum Actinomycetota; class Actinomycetes; order Kitasatosporales; family Streptomycetaceae; genus Streptomyces; species Streptomyces sp. NPDC001027. The sequence continues at coordinate 21,249 of NZ_JBEPBI010000080.1, read as the reverse complement.
CGACGCCGCCCGCGAGTGCCGGTTCAACGACACGCGGACCCAGGTCTACAGCTGCACGCTGAAGGACGACCTCAAGTTCAGCAACGGCGACGCGCTCACCTCGGAGGACGTGAAGTTCTCCTTCGACCGCATGCTGAAGATCAACGACGACGCCGGCCCGGCGGTCATGTTCGCCACGCTCGCCGCGGTCGAGACGCCCGACGCCGAGACCGTCGTCTTCAAGCTCAAGGCCCCCGACGCCACCTTCCCCAGCAAGATCGCCTCGGGCGCCGGCTCCATCGTCGACCACCGGCAGTACGACGCCGACGGCCTGCGCGAGGACGGCGAAGCGGTCGGCTCCGGCCCCTACAGGCTCGACTCCTTCAGCGACGACGAAGCCGTCTTCTCCGTCAACGACCACTACCGGGGCACCGCCTCCGAAGCCCAGAACACCGGCGTCACCCTCAAGTTCTTCGCCGGTGACCAGAAGGCCCTCAAGCAGGCCCTGCTCGACGGCGACGTCGACATCGCCTACCGGGGCCTGACCGCCGCGGACATCGCCGACATCCAGCAGAGCGCCGACGCGGGCGCCGAAGTCGTCGAGGGCAGCAGCGCCGAAGTCCAGCACCTCGTCTTCAACATGGACGACCCGGTCGCCGGAAAGCTCGGCGTACGACGGGCCATCGCCCAACTCATCGACCGCGAAGCGCTCATCAAGAACGTCTACCAGGGCACCGCCGACCCGCTCTACTCGATCGTCCCGGCCGGCATCGCGGGCCACAACACCGCGTTCTTCGACCGCTACGGCGCCCGTCCCTCCCGGGCCAAGGCCGCCGCCGCCCTCGCCGCGGACGGCATCACCGACAAGGTGCGGCTCACCCTCTGGTCCACCCCGTCCCGCTACGGCCCGGCCACCGACCAGGAACTCAAGGCCGTCGCGGCCCAGCTCAACGCCAGCGGCCTGTTCGACGCCGACGTCAAGTCCGTCGCCTTCGCCCAGTACGAGAAGGACGTCACCGCCGGCAAGTACGGCGTCTACGTCAAGGGCTGGGTGCCCGACTACCCGGACGCCGACAACTTCACCTCGCCCTTCTTCGGGGAGGGCAACGTGCTGAGCAACCACTACACCGACAAGACGATCACCGAGACGCTCATCCCGCGCACCGCCGCACAGAGCGACCGCAGCGCCACCGACGCCGACTACGGCAGGCTGCAGAACATCGTCGCCGCGCAGGTGCCCGTCCTGCCCGTCTGGCAGGGCAAGCAGTACGCCGTCGCCGGCGACAACGTCTACGGCCTGGAGAACTGCCTCGACGCCTCCACCGTGTTCCGCTTCTGGGAACTCAGCAAGAGCTGATCCAAGAGCTGATCCACCGACGACGGCCCGCCCGACGGGTCCGCGGACGACAGCGAAGGGCGCCCCCCGCCGGACGGGGGGCGCCCTTCGTCGTCGTACCGTGGCCGCGTCGCCGGGCCCGTACGCCGGGGACCCGCGCGAGCCGCTCGCCTACTGGGCGCCCGGACGCACCAGACCGCTCTCGTACGCGTACACCGCGGCCTGCACCCGGTCGCGCAGCCCCAGCTTCGTCAGCACATGCCCGACATGCGTCTTCACCGTGGTCTCGCTGACGAACAGATCGGCGGCGATCTCGGCGTTGGACAACCCCCGCGCCACCAGCTTCAGCACCTCCACCTCCCGGTCGGTCAGCGTGTGCAGCGTGTCCGGCACCGGCTCCTCGCCCGACGGCAGATGCGTGGCGTACTTGTCCAGCAGCCGCCGCGTGATACTCGGCGCCAGCATGGCCTCACCGGACGCCACCACCCGGATCGCCTGCACCAGCTCGTTGGCCGGGGCGTCCTTCAGCAGGAACCCGCTGGCCCCCGCCCGCAGCGCCTCCACCACGTACTCGTCCAGATCGAACGTGGTCAGCACCAGCACCTTCGCCGGACCGTCCCGCCCCGGGCCGGTGATCTGCCGGGTCGCCTCCACCCCGTCCATCCGCGGCATGCGGATGTCCATCAGCACCACATCGGGCTGCAACGCCCGCACCTGGTCGATGGCCTGCAGGCCGTCTCCGGCCTCGCCGACGACCGCGATGTCCTGCTCGGCCTCCAGAATCATCCGGAAGCCCGTGCGCAACAGCGGCTGGTCGTCGACCAGTAGGACGCGGATGGCCACGTAGATCTCCTTCTCTAGCCCGGCCCCATTCTGCCCTGCGCCCCGTCCTCGGACGCCGCCGCCCTCACTGGCGCCGGCGTCTCCGGTGTCACCGGCAGCGGATACGGCGGAGGAGTGCCGCCGAACTCCGGACAGTGCGCCCGGTGATCGCACCAGCCGCACAGCTTCGTCGGCCGGGGCCGCCACTCGCCGGTCCGCGTCGCCTGCCGGATCGCCTCCCACAACGCGAGCAGCTTGCGCTCGACGCGCTCCAGATCCGCAACGACCGGGTCGTACGTCAGCACGTCCCCGCTGCCCAGGTACACCAGCTGCAGCCGCCGCGGGACCACGTTCTTCAACCGCCACACGACCAGCGCGTAGAACTTCATCTGGAACAGCGCGCCCTCGGCGTACTCCGGCCGCGGGGCCTTGCCCGTCTTGTAGTCGACGATCCGCACCTCGCCCGTCGGCGCCACGTCGACCCGGTCGATGATCCCGCGCAGCCGCAGACCCGAGTCCAGCTCCGTCTCCACGAACAGCTCCCGCTCCGCGGGCTCCAGCCGCGTCGGGTCCTCCAGCGTGAACCAGCGCTCGACCAGCTGCTCCGCCTCCGCCAGCCAGCCGGCGAGCCGCTCTCCCTCCGGATCGTCGGCGAACAGCTCCACCACCTCCGGCCGCGTCTCCCGCAGCCGGTCCCACTGTCCCGGGATCAGCGACTTCGCCCCCGCCGCCGTCCGCTCCGCCGCCGGCGCGTCGAACAACCGCTCGAGGACGGCGTGCACCAGCGTCCCCTTCGTCGCCGCCGGACTCGGCTTCTCCGGCAGCCGGTCGATCACCCTGAACCGGTACAGCAGCGGGCACTGCATGAAATCACCGGCGCGCGACGGCGACAGCGACGCCGGCGCCACCGCGACGACCCCCGGCGCCGCCCCCTCGGACCCGGCCGCCTCCGCGCGCGACGGCTCCTCCACCACACCCCCGTCGCCCGCCCGGGCGACGCCCTCGCTGCTGCTCTCCATGACCACAGACCATACGGCCCGCCACCGACAGTCACCCACAAGCGGGGAAACGCGGGGGGCGCCGAGCGGAACACCTCACGACCGCCGCATACCATCGGTCACACACCCTCACGCCCGGCGCGGGCGGGAGACGCTTCGATCGAGGGGACACCGTGGTGGAAAGCGGCGGGAGCGGGCGGCCGCGGCCGGACAACGAACAGTCGGCCGAGCACCCCGCGACACCTGCGTCCGCGGCCACCGACGTCCAGCCCGGCGAGCCCCGGGCCGCCGACCCCACGGACGCCCACCGGCAGCAGCCGGCCCCGCACGACGTCAGCCCCGCCCCCGAACCGACCCCCGCCCCCGCCGCAGACGACGAGTCCGACACCGGTCAGCACGGACCGGACCGGACCGGCGGCACGGTCGACGACGGCACGGCGGACGACGACGGGCCCGCAGCGGGCAAGGCCGGAACCGAAGCGGCCGGAACCGAAGCGGCTGGAACGCAAGCGGCCCGAACCGACGACTCCGCAACCGCTGAGGCCCACCCCGACGAGACCGGCGCCCACGACGGCCACCACCCCGCCGGAACAGGATCCACCGGAGCCGGAGCCGGAGCCGGAGCCGGAGCCGGAGCCGGAGCCGGAGCCGAGCGACCCACACCCCCCGCCCTCACCAAGGGCCCCCCGCCCCACCGCCCCCCGGAGCAGCCCCGCGGCGGCATCCTCATGGGCCGCCCCTTCGGCGTGCCCGTCTACGTCGCCCCCAGCTGGTTCCTCGTGGCCGCCCTCATCACCTGGGTCTTCGGCGGCCAGCTCGACCGCGTCCTCCCCGAACTCGGCGCCGCCCGCTACCTCGTCTCCCTCTTCTTCGCGGTCGCCTTCTACGCCTCCGTCCTCATCCACGAACTCGCCCACACCGTCGCCGCGCTCCGCTTCAAACTCCCCGTCCGCCGCATCCAGCTCCAGTTCTTCGGCGGCGTCTCCGAGATCGAGAAGGAAGCCGAGACGCCGGGCCGCGAGTTCTGGCTCGCCTTCGTCGGCCCCCTCCTCTCCCTCGCCCTGGCCGGCGTGTTCTACCTCGCCATGAACGCCGTCGAACCCGGCACGGTCCCCGGCGTCCTGGTCGCCGGCCTGATGATCTCCAACCTCATCGTGGCGATCTTCAACCTGCTGCCCGGCCTGCCCCTCGACGGCGGCCGCATGCTCCGCGCCGTCGTCTGGAAGATCACCGGCAGGCCGATGAGCGGCACCGTCGCCGCCGCCTGGGTCGGCCGCGCGCTCGCCGTCTCCGTCCTCATCGGCCTCCCCCTGCTCACCCAGTCCGGCGCCCTCGGCTCCAGCGCAGAGGACAGCGTCGGCATGGACACCGTCACCGACGCGCTCCTCGCCGCCATCCTCGCCGCGATCATCTGGACCGGCGCCGGCAACAGCCTGCGCATGGCCCGACTGCGCGAACACCTCCCCGAACTGCGCGCCCGCACCCTCACCCGGCGTGCCGTCCCCGTGGAGACCCACACCCCCCTGTCCGAAGCGCTGCGCCGCGCCAACGACGCCGGCGCCCGCGCCCTCGTCGTCGTCGACGCCAACGGCGAACCGCTCTCCCTCGTCCGGGAGTCCGCGATCGTCGGCGTCCCCGAACACCGCCGCCCCTGGGTCGCCGTCAGCGGCCTCGCCCAGGACCTCAACGACGGCATGCGCGTCTCCGCCGAACTCGCCGGCGAGGACCTCCTCGACGTCCTGCGCGCCACCCCCGCCACCGAATACCTCGTCGTCGAGGAGACCGGAGAGATCTTCGGCGTGCTCTCCGCCGCCGACGTCGAACGCGCCTTCGTCAGGGCCATGGCCCGCCCCAGCTGACCACCGCCCTCCCGAGCCGCTGCGCACGCCCCCGATGGTCGGCGGCCCCGCCAAACGCCGGTAGGCTGCTCACATGTCCGAACCGACCGGTGCCGCCCGCAGGCGCGGGCCCTTCAAGGTCGGGGACCAGGTTCAGCTGACCGACCCCAAGGGCCGCCACTACACGTTCACGCTCGAAGAGGGAAAGAACTTCCACACCCACAAGGGTTCCTTCCCGCACGACGAGCTGATCGGCGCACCCGAGGGCAGCGTTGTCCGCACCACCGGGAACGTCGCCTACCTCGCGCTGCGCCCCCTGCTCCCCGACTACGTCCTCTCCATGCCCCGCGGGGCAGCCGTCGTCTACCCGAAGGACGCGGGACAGATCCTCGCCTTCGCCGACATCTTCCCCGGCGCACGCGTCGTCGAGGCCGGCGTCGGCTCCGGCTCGCTCAGCAGCTTTCTGCTGCGCGCCATCGGCGACCAGGGCATGCTGCACTCCTACGAGCGCCGCGAGGACTTCGCCGAGATCGCCCAGCAGAACGTGGAGCGCTACTTCGGCGGTCCGCACCCCGCCTGGCAGCTCACCGTCGGCGACCTTCAGGACAACCTGTCCGACACCGACGTCGACCGCGTCATCCTCGACATGCTCGCCCCCTGGGAGTGCCTGGAGGCCGTGTCCAAGGCCCTGGTGCCCGGCGGCATCCTGTGCTGCTACGTCGCGACCACCACCCAGCTCGCCCGGACCGTCGAGTCCATCCGGGAGATCGGCTCCTTCAACGAGCCCACCTCCTGGGAGTCGATGATCCGCAACTGGCACGTGGAAGGCCTGGCCGTCCGCCCGGACCACCGGATGATCGGCCACACCGGCTTCCTGCTCACCGCCCGCCGCCTCGCCGACGGCGTCGAGCCGCCCATGCGCCGCCGTCGCCCCGCCAAGGGCGCCTACGGCGAGGACTACACCGGTCCCAACGCCGACGGAGGCAGCGGCCGCTGACCCGGCCCACGCCACCAACCCGACCCCAGCCCAACGACAAGGCGCCGTGACCGAGTTCCCCCAGCACCACGGGAACACGAGCACGGCGCCTTCGCGTTGCCCCGACCCCGACGCCTGCCTCCGAGACGACGCCCGACCTCGACCCCGACGCGGACGCGGACGAAGGACACGCTCCGCACCCGCCCGCTCACGTCCGAAATCCCGCACCCCGCCGTTCCCCCGCCCTGTGACGTGTGGCACGATGCTCGCCAACCCCCCCACCCCCACCCCCACCGGCACAGCCACCGCAGGAGAAACTCCTAGTGCAGCACCCCGCCGTCCCGGAACTGGCACACACCCACACCCGGCCCATCCACTGGGTCGCGACCGCCACCGCCATCGCCGGCGTCGTCGCCCTCTCCTCGCTGCTGCAACCCGGACCCGCCACCGCCGCCCAGGCCGCCGCCCCCGACGCCAAGCCGGCCCCCACCACGGCCCCCTCCACCGCGGACGTCGACTTCCCCCTCGACTGCGGCCCCGAACAAGCCCTCGTCGTGAAGAAGGCCAGCGGCGACCTCGACGGCGACGGCGCCCCCGAAACCGTGGCCGTCGTCCACTGCGACGCCCCCATGGGCACCCCGCCCGACGGCGTCTACGTCCTCACCCACAACCCGGGCCACACCCACGCGCGCGTCGTCGCCACCCTCGTCGACCCCCGAGCACGCAACACCGTCACCGGCCTCACCGTCACCGACGGAGCCGTCCTCGCCACACTCCTCGGCTACTCGACCCCCGACGTGCCCAGTTGCTGCCCCGACGTGAAGGACAGCGCCCGATGGCAGTGGAAGGACGACAAGTTCGTCCGCTCCACCCCCGCGGGCGCCCGAAGCGTCTAGACCCCGCCGTTCGCCCTGTGAGAAATCAGACAGCCATCACAGCCCGCGACCGACACGTCACTCGGCGTCCGGACCGTACACCTCGACCCGGTCCGAAACCCGACGCACATGAATGCAGTCGCCCGGACACTCCCGCGCCGAGTCCACCACATCCGACAGCAACGGCAACGGAACAGGCGTGACCGCCCCCACCGCCTGCAACAGCTCGTCGTCCGCGCCCTTCACATACGCCAGGCCGTCGATGTCCAGCTCGAAAACCTCCGGCGCGTACTGCGCACAGATTCCGTCACCGGTGCAGAGATCCTGATCGATCCAGACCTCCAGCGCCTCACCGCCCACACCGGTCTCCTGCTGCACGCCCATGACTCCCGCCGTTTATCGCCGATCCGCCGGGGAACCATGCAGGCCCCGCCGGGTGTTGAACACTTCGACCCTACCCCCGGCCGCTTTCCAATCATGTTCGGTGGGTATTCCCCTGGCGTGAGGGAGAGCGCAAGGGTGAAGATCGGACACACCCCGACAGTCTTTGTGATCTAGGGGTTTCAATCGACACCCACCCAGGTAGGGTCTGGAAGCGTCCAGCTCCCCTTGGAGGAGGTGAGGACCGTGGCAGCCCACGACGACGACATGAACCGCGGCATCCGCCCGGGACGAGGGTCCGACGACCCGTCCGGGCAGATTGCCTACCTTGAGCAGGAGATCGCCGTCCTGCGGCGCAAGCTCGCCGACTCTCCGCGACACACGAGGATTCTCGAAGAGCGGATCGTCGAGCTGCAGACCAACCTGGCCGGCGTGTCCGCCCAGAACGAGCGGCTCGCGAGCACGCTCCGCGAGGCCCGCGACCAGATCGTGGCCCTCAAGGAAGAAGTCGACCGGCTCGCACAGCCGCCCGCCGGCTTCGGCGTCTTCCTCACGGCGAACGAGGACGGCACGGCCGACATCTTCACCGGAGGCCGCAAACTCCGCGTGAACGTCAGCCCCGGCGTCGAGCTCGAAGAGCTCCGACGCGGCCAGGAAGTGATGCTCAACGAAGCGCTCAACGTGGTCGAGGCCATGGAGTTCGAGAGCGTCGGCGACATCGTCACCCTCAAAGAGGTCCTCGAGGACGGCGTACGCGCCCTCGTCCAGGGACACACCGACGAGGAAAGAGTGGTCCGCCTCGCCGAACCGCTCCTCGACGTCGTCATCCGCCCCGGCGACGCCCTGCTGCTCGAACCGCGCTCCGGATACGTCTACGAGGTCGTCCCCAAGAGCGAGGTCGAGGAACTCGTCCTCGAAGAGGTCCCCGACATCGGCTACGAGCAGATCGGCGGCCTCGGCGGACAGATCGAGATGATCCGCGACGCCGTCGAGCTCCCCTACCTCTATCCCGACCTCTTCAAGGAGCACGAGCTGCGCCCGCCCAAGGGCGTCCTGCTCTACGGACCGCCCGGATGCGGCAAGACGCTCATCGCCAAGGCCGTCGCCAACTCGCTGGCCAAGAAGGTCGCCGAGGTCACCGGCCAGGCCACCGGCAAGAGCTTCTTCCTCAACATCAAGGGCCCCGAACTTCTCAACAAGTACGTCGGCGAGACCGAGCGGCAGATCCGCCTCGTCTTCCAGCGCGCCAGGGAGAAGGCCTCCGAGGGCACCCCCGTCATCGTCTTCTTCGACGAGATGGAGTCCCTCTTCCGCACCCGCGGCTCCGGCGTCAGCTCCGACGTCGAGAACACCATCGTCCCGCAGCTCCTCGCCGAGATCGACGGCGTCGAAGGCCTGCAGAACGTGGTCGTCATCGGCGCCTCCAACCGCGAGGACATGATCGACCCCGCCATCCTGCGTCCCGGCCGCCTCGACGTGAAGATCAAGATCGAGCGCCCGGACGCCGAAGCGGCCAAGGACATCTTCCAGAAGTACCTCACCGAACGGCTTCCCCTGCACTCCGAGGACGTCGGCGAACACGGCGGCGACAAGACCACCACCGTCCAGAGCATGATCCAGACGGCAGTGGAACACATGTACGCAGAATCCGAGGAGAACCGCTTCCTGGAGGTCACCTACGCCAACGGCGACAAGGAAGTCCTCTACTTCAAGGACTTCAACTCCGGCGCCATGATCGAGAACATCGTCGGCCGCGCCAAGAAGATGGCCATCAAGGACTTCCTCGACCACAACCAGAAGGGCCTGCGCGTCTCCCACCTCCTCCAGGCATGCGTGGACGAGTTCAAGGAGAACGAGGACCTCCCCAACACCACCAACCCCGACGACTGGGCCCGCATCTCCGGAAAGAAGGGCGAACGGATCGTGTACATCCGCACCCTCATCACCGGAAAGCAGGGCGCGGACACCGGACGCTCCATCGACACGGTGGCGAACACCGGACAGTACCTGTAAAAGCAGGGCGGCTGCGGGTGCCCACCACGGGTACCCGCAGCCGTTTGCTTTCCGGGCCACGGCTGGAGCAAGGCAATGACGCAAATGATCTCCCCACCAGCGCAGAGGCGTTCTAGGCTCTTCCGTACCGCCGGGTCGCTAGTTGCGGGGACGGGCACCGCACACGCACCGGAGCACCACCGGTATCTGAGCGGCGCCCACGACCGAGGGTGCCGCCGGGCAAGGAGGGCCGCATGACCGTACGGCGAGTAATGGGCATCGAGACGGAGTACGGCATCTCCGTCCCCGGCCACCCCAATGCCAATGCCATGCTCACCTCGTCCCAGATCGTCAACGCCTACGCCGCGGCGATGCACCGGGCCCGCCGAGCCCGGTGGGACTTCGAGGAGGAGAACCCGCTGCGCGACGCGCGAGGCTTCGACCTCGCCCGCGAAGTCGCCGACTCCAGCCAGCTCACCGACGAGGACATCGGCCTCGCCAACGTCATCCTCACCAACGGCGCACGTCTCTACGTCGACCACGCACACCCCGAGTACAGCGCCCCGGAGGTCACCAACCCCCGCGACGCCGTCCTCTGGGACAAGGCCGGCGAACGCATCATGGCCGAGGCCGCCGAACGCGCCGCCGCGCTCCCCGGCGCCCAGCCCATCCACCTCTACAAGAACAACACCGACAACAAGGGCGCCTCCTACGGCACGCACGAGAACTACCTGATGAAGCGCGAGACCGCCTTCTCGGACATCGTGCGCCACCTCACGCCCTTCTTCGTCTCCCGCCAGGTCTTCGCCGGCGCAGGCCGGGTCGGCATCGGCCAGGACGGCCACGAACACGGCTTCCAGCTCAGCCAGCGCGCCGACTACTTCGAGGTCGAGGTCGGCCTGGAGACGACGCTGAAACGCCCCATCATCAACACCCGCGACGAACCGCACGCCGACGCGGAGAAGTACCGCCGCCTCCACGTGATCATCGGCGACGCCAACCTCTCCGAGATCTCGACCTACCTCAAACTCGGCACCACCGCCCTCGTCCTGTCGATGATCGAGGACGGCTTCATCGCCGTCGACCTCGCCGTCGACCAGCCCGTGCGCACCCTCCACCAGGTCTCCCACGACCCGAGCCTCAAGCAGCTGGTCACCCTCCGCAGCGGCCGCACACTCACCGCCGTCCAGCTCCAGATGGAGTACTACGAGCTGTCGCGCAAATACGTGGAGGAGCGCTTCGGCGCGGACGCCGACGACCAGACCAAGGACGTCCTCGCCCGCTGGGAGGACACCCTCACCCGCCTCGAGAACGACCCCATGAGCCTTGCCGGCGAGCTGGACTGGGTCGCGAAACGCGAGGTCATGGAGGGATACCGGCGCCGCGACGACCTCGACTGGGACGCCGCCCGCCTGCACCTCGTCGACCTCCAGTACGCCGACGTACGGGCCGAGAAGGGCCTGTACAACCGTCTGGCGGCCCGCGGGCGCATGAAGCGGCTCCTGGACGAGTCGGAGGTCGAGAGGGCCGTCGGCAAGCCCCCGGAGGACACCCGCGCGTACTTCCGCGGCCGCTGCCTCGAGCAGTACGCCGACGACGTCGCCGCGGCCTCCTGGGACTCCGTGATCTTCGATCTGCCCGGCCGGGACTCGCTCCAGCGCGTCCCAACCCTGGAACCCCTTCGCGGAACGCGAAATCACGTCAAGGAGCTCCTGGACCGCTGCCGCACGGCAGAAGACCTGGTCAAGGTCCTCTCGGGCGGCTGAACGGTTATCCGGACGGTACCTGCCCGGCGGGGTGGAAAGCGCCCCGGCCGGGAATCATCGAGATGGTCCCCGTGCGTTGACGCAACTGCGGGGCCGATGTCGGACCCGGCTTGTAGGGTCTGATCATCACCGATCGGCAGGAATGCCGACCTGTCGACCACATCGGGCGAAAGAGCGGGGTGAGGGTTATGGCGACCAAGGACACCGGCGGCGGCCAGCAGAAGGCGACGCGCTCCACGGAGGAGGTCGAGGAGCAGGCGGTCGAGACGCAGGGCTCGGAAGACCTCAAGGAGCGCCAGGAGAAGCTGAGCGACGACGTCGACTCGGTTCTTGACGAAATTGACGATGTACTCGAGGAGAACGCCGAGGATTTCGTGAGGTCCTTCGTGCAAAAGGGTGGAGAGTAAAGGCAGATCGGTCAACTCGCCTTTGAATTGAAAGCGGCGGGGGTTGAGGGTGACTGACGAAGCAACCTCGAAGCAGTGCGGGAAATGCGGCCGAGGCCTACCGCTTGCTGGGTTCGCGCGGGACAGGAACCGGAGTGACGGCCTTCAGGCGCATTGCCGGCGGTGCGTGGCGGAGTACAGCGCCGCGCACTACCGGCGGCGCCAGGAGGCCAAGGGCAGGACGGTTCGGGAAAGAGTGGTCGTCCCGCCCGGACACAAGCTCTGCAGGACGTGTGGCGAGGTCAAGCCACACGGTGAGTGGCATCGCAACGCAACCGCGTCCGACGGCCTGTCTACTCGCTGCAAGGCGTGCCGGGCGGTCCGGGGCAGACAGGATCATCTGAAGCGCCAGTACGGCCTCACCGAGGCCGAGCGCGACGAGTTGATCGTGTCTCAAGGGGGCGTGTGCTGCATATGTTTGGCGGCTCTGCCTCGGCATGTGGATCACTGCCACAACACGGGTAGGGTCCGAGGCGTACTGTGCTTCAGCTGCAACGCCGCACTGGGGCAGTTCAAAGATCGGCCCGATGCCATAAGGCGGGCGGCTGCTTATGTGGAAGGAAACGCGTGGAAGCCAACACTCGTAGCACCGGGCGTCTACCAGCTGCCTTCCTGACGCCTGGGTCCTCGTCCTTCATGGACTTCCTGACCGAGCACCAGCCCGAGATGCTGCCCGGCAAGCGGCAGCTGCCTCCGACGCAGGGGGTGATCGAGGCGCCGCACGGGACGACGATCGTGGCCGTGACCTTCCCCGGCGGGGTCGTGCTCGCCGGTGACCGCCGCGCCACGATGGGCAACGTCATCGCGCAGCGGGACATCGAGAAGGTGTTCCCGGCGGACGAGTACTCGGCCGTCGGCATCGCCGGCACCGCGGGCCTGGCCGTCGAGATGGTGAAGCTGTTCCAGCTGGAGCTGGAGCACTTCGAGAAGGTCGAGGGGGCGCAGCTCTCGCTGGAGGGCAAGGCGAACCGGCTGTCGACGATGATCCGGTCGAATCTGGGCATGGCCATGCAGGGTCTGGCGGTGGTGCCGTTGTTCGCGGGGTTCGACGTGGACCGGGACCGCGGGCGGATCTTCTCGTACGACGTGACGGGCGGTCGCTCGGAGGAGCACCACTACGCGGCGACGGGTTCGGGTTCGATCTTCGCGCGCGGGGCGATGAAGAAGCTGTACCGGGACGATCTGACCGAGGAGCAGGCCACGACGCTCGTGGTGCAGGCTCTGTACGACGCGGCGGACGACGATTCGGCGACGGGTGGTCCCGATGTCGCGCGTCGGATCTACCCGATCGTCACGGTGATCACCGAGGACGGGTTCCGCAGGCTCACCGACGAGGAGTCGTCGGGCATCGCCCGTTCGATCCTCGAGCGCCGTCTGGAGCAGCCGGACGGTCCGCGCGCCTCGCTGTTGTAGGCGGCCGGCGTTCGTGTGTGTCCCGTGTGATCCAGTGACTTCGACAGAAAGGGACGGATAACCGGTGTCGACTCCGTTCTATGTCTCACCCCAGCAGGCGATGGCGGACCGCGCGGAGTATGCGCGCAAGGGCATCGCTCGTGGTCGCAGCCTGGTCGTGCTGCAGTATGCCGACGGCATCGTGTTCGTCGGTGAGAATCCGTCCCGTGCGCTGCACAAGTTCAGTGAGATCTATGACCGGATCGGCTTTGCGGCCGCCGGCAAGTACAACGAGTACGAGAATCTGCGGATCGGCGGTGTGCGGTATGCCGATCTGCGGGGTTACACCTATGACCGTGACGATGTGACGGCGCGTGGTCTGGCGAACGTGTACGCCCAGACGTTGGGCACGATCTTCTCTTCGGCCGGTGAGAAGCCGTACGAGGTGGAGCTGGTGGTGGCCGAGGTGGGTGACACGCCGGACGGTGACCAGATCTACCGGTTGCCGCACGACGGGTCGATCGTGGACGAGCACGGTTCGGTCGCGGTGGGTGGTAACGCGGAGCAGATCAGCAGTTATCTGGATCAGCGTCATCAGGACGGCATGAGTCTGGCGGAGGCGCTGAAGCTGGCCGTTCAGGCGTTGTCGCGTGACACGAACGGGACGCAGCGGGAGATTCCGGCCGAGCGGCTGGAGGTCGCGGTGCTGGACCGTACGCGGCCGCAGCAGCGTAAGTTCAAGCGGATCGTGGGTCGTCAGCTGGCGCGGTTGCTGGAGGCGGACGGCGCGTCGACGGAGGCGGAGAGTTCGGACGATTCCGAGGACGTCGGGAAGGAGTAGGTCCGTGCTCCTGCGGGGTCGGCCCCCGTCGTTCTGCTGATTCGCCTTTTTCACGCCCCGGCCTGGGTCTCGGTCGGGGCGTGAGGTGTCTCAGGAGGGTCTGGGCGGGGCTGTGGAGGCGCGGACGACGAGGTGTACGGGGATGTCTCCGGCGTCGGGTGTACGGCCGTCGAGGACGGCGAGGAGGGCGTGCATGCCGCGTTCGCCGAAGAGTTCGGCGTCGAGTCGTACGGTGGTGAGTTCGGGGTCGAGGGCGGTGGCGAGGGCGAGGTCGTCGAGGCCGGTGACGGAGACGTCGTGAGGTACGTGCAGGCCGAGGCGTCGCAGGGCCTTGTAGGCGCCGGCGGCGAGTTTGTCGTCGTCGCAGACGATGGCGGTGGGGCGGGGGCCGGAGGCGGCGCGCAGGGCGTTCTCGGCGGCGGCGAGGGCGCCGTCGATGGTGACGGGCGCGGTGGCGGTGCGCAGGGTGGCGCCGGGTCGTGCGGTGATGCGGGCGGTGAGTTCGCGTGCGCGGACGTGGAAGGTCCAGGAGGGCACGTCGGCGGCTAGGTGCAGGAAGTGGCGGTGGCCGAGGCCGAGGAGGTGGTCGGCGATCTGGCGTATGCCGTCGGTGATGTCGAGGTTGACGGTGGCGGCGCCCAGGCTGCCGGCGGGGTCGCTGTCGAGCATGACGAGGGGGAGCTGGTCGCCGCGGATGGCGGTGAGGGCGTCGGCGGCCATGGAGGAGGCGATGACGCCGTCGAGGGCGGCCTGGGCGGAGGCGAAGGGGGAGCGGGCGGGGCCGATGCCTTCGGGGGAGGGGTAGAGGACGACGCCGAAGCCGTGTTCTGCGGCGACGCGGGCGGCGCCGGTGTAGACGCCGGCGAAGAACTCGGTGGTGAGGACGGGGACGACGAGGAGGACGGTGCGGGTGTGGCCGAGGCGGAGGTTGCGGGCGGCGAGGTTGGGGCGGTAGCCGAGTTCGCGTGCGGCGAGGCGTACGCGTTCGGCGGTGGGTTCGGAGACGCGGCCGCGCCATTTGTCGCCGAGCACGAGGGAGACGGCGGCCTGGGAGACTCCTGCGGCCTGGGCGACGTCGCGGCTCGTCGGGCGCGTGCTGCCTCGTGGCACGGTGGGGTCGCTCCTTCGTCTGGACTGGTGAACAGCGCACATGGTACGTATGGCGGGGGAAGTTATACGTAAAACCTGGGGGTGGTCGCCGCCCGGGGCGAGCCGACGGAGGCGGGACATTGGCCGCGGGATACCTGGAGATCCTCAGGGCGAAGCACGCTGCCCGGCTGCTGGTCGGCACGCTCGTCGGCCGGCTGCCCAATGCCACGGCGGCCATCGCGATCGTGCTGTTCGTGCGGGAGCAGGGCGGTTCGTACAGTCTCGCGGGCGCGCTGGCGGCCGTGTACGGCGTCGCGAACGCGGTGGGCCAGCCGGTGCTGGGGCGGTTGGTGGATCTGCACGGGCAGCCGCGGGTGCAGCTGCCGGCGGCGCTGGTCTCGGCCGCGGCGATGGCGGTGTTCGCGTTCGCGGGCACGGATCCGCTGCCGGCGGCGTATGCGGCGGTGGCGGCCTCGGGGCTGTTCACGCCCCCGCTGGAGGGCGGTCTGCGGGCGCTGTGGCCGTCGGTGCTGCGGCGTGAGGACCAGGTGCACACGGCGTACGCGATGGACGCGGTGGCGCAGGAGGTGATGTTCACGGTGGGGCCGCTGCTGGTGACGCTGTGTGTGTCGCTGTGGTCGGCGCGGGCGGCGTTGGTCGTGCTGAGCGCGGTGGGGGTGGCGGGGGCGCTGTGGGTGGTCGTGTCGCCGCCGTCGCGTGCGTGGCGTTCGGCTCCGCGTGAGGCGCACTGGCTGGGCGCTCTGCGCTCGCGCGGTCTGCTGGCGTTGCTGGGGGCGTTCCTGTTCATCGGGATGGCGCTGGGCTCCATCACGGTGGCGTCGGTGCCGTACGCGGACGAGCACGGCGGGGACGCGGTGTACGGCTGGTTGATGGCGGCGCTGGGGCTCGGTGCGCTGGTCGGCGGGCTGGTGTACGGGGCGCGGCGGTGGGCGGGTCCGCCGGAGCGGCGGTTGCGGGTGCTGGTGGCGCTTCTGGCGGTGTGTTATCTGCCGTTGACGTCGATGCCGGGGGCGGTGGCGATGACGGCGTTGACGGCGTTGGCGGGGGTGTTCCTGGCGCCTGTCATCGCGTGTGCGTTCGTCATCGTGGACCGGCATGCGCCGGCGGGGACGGTGACGGAGGCGTTCTCCTGGTTGGTGACGACGTTCACGGTCGGCGCGTCGGTGGGCACGGGGGTGGCGGGTCCGGTGGTGGAGGCGGGCGGGGCGTTGTGGGGTTTCGCGGCGCCGGCTGTCGCGGGGGGTGTGTCGTCGGTGGTTTTGCTGGCCACGGGGCGGGTAATGGCAGTTCCCGCCGGGGGTGGGGTTGTTGCGGCTTCATCGGAAAATGATCCAAACCGTGCTGCCGAACCCCGTTTCAGTTCAGGGGATCGGGCGTAATGTTCAGTCATGGACCGCCGCATTTTCGGGCTGGAGAACGAGTACGGCGTCACATGTACGTTCAGGGGACAGCGCCGGCTGTCTCCCGACGAGGTGGCGCGGTACCTCTTCCGCCGTGTCGTGTCATGGGGCCGAAGCAGCAATGTCTTTCTGCGGAACGGCGCCCGTCTCTATCTCGACGTGGGTTCGCATCCGGAATACGCGACACCGGAATGTGACAACGTGACCGAGTTGGTCACCCACGACAAGGCCGGCGAGCGCATTCTCGAGGGACTCCTGGTGGACGCGGAGCGACGCCTGCACGAGGAAGGAATCGCGGGCGACGTCTACCTCTTCAAGAACAACACGGACTCGGCGGGCAACTCTTATGGTTGTCATGAGAACTATCTGGTGGCGCGGCACGGGGAGTTCTCCCGGCTCGCGGACATCCTGATTCCGTTCCTGGTGACCCGGCAGCTGCTGTGCGGCGCGGGCAAGGTGCTGCAGACGCCCCGCGGGGCGGTCTACTGCGTCAGCCAGCGGGCCGAGCACATCTGGGAGGGCGTGTCGTCGGCGACGACGCGTTCGCGGCCCATCATCAACACCCGCGACGAGCCGCACGCCGACGCCGAGCGGTATCGCCGTCTGCATGTCATCGTGGGCGACTCGAACATGTCCGAGACGACCATGCTGCTGAAGGTCGGGGCGACCGACCTGGTGCTGCGCATGATCGAGGCGGGCACGGTGATGCGGGACCTGACGCTGGAGAACCCGATCCGGGCGATCCGTGAGGTCAGTCACGACATCACGGGCCGGCGCAAGGTCCGTCTGGCCAGCGGCCGGGAGGCCTCGGCGCTGGAGGTGCAGCGGGAGTACTACGAGAAGGCCGTGGACTTCGTCGAGCGTCGTGGCGTCCGCACGGGCACCGTGGAGCAGGTCCTGGAGCTGTGGGGCCGCACGCTGGACGCGATCGAGGCGGAGGACCTCGACCGGATCGGCACCGAGATCGACTGGGTCATGAAGTACAAGCTCATCGAGCGGTACCGGGCCAAGCACAACATGACGATGTCGCATCCGCGCGTGGCGCAGATAGACCTCGCCTACCACGACATCCACCGGCGTCGTGGTCTGTACTACCTGCTGGAGCGCAAGGGGCAGGCGGCGCGGATCTGCAACGACCTGAAGATCTTCGAAGGCAAGTCGGTGCCGCCGCAGACCACTCGGGCGCGGTTGCGCGGTGACTTCATCCGGCGTGCGCAGGAGCAGCGCCGGGACTTCACGGTGGACTGGGTGCATCTGAAGCTGAACGACCAGGCGCAGCGCACGGTGTTGTGCAAGGACCCGTTCCGTTCGGTGGACGACCGGGTGGAGAAGCTGATCGCCGGCATGTGAGGGATGCGTTCCGCGGGCTGCCGACGCGCGGAACGGAACGCAACGCGGGCGCCGTACGTTTTCCGTACGGCGCCCGCGGCGCGTCGTAGAGTTGCGCGCACGCCATCAGAAGATCGACCGATTACGAGGCTTTCATCGTGCGCCGACGCTCCCTCATCCTTGCCGCCGTACCCGCGGGACTGGTCACGCTCGCCGGGTGCGGCGACGACAAGTCCGACACGAGCAAGGCGAGCGACAGCGCGTCGCCCTCCCGGGGGGCCACGTCCGCGGCTCCTCCGCCGAAGATCGTCGACGGTCCGCTGCCGGCCATCACGGCGGGGGTGAAGTTCGGCGAGAAGCCGACGGTCGCCAAGGGCGCCGGTGAGCCCTCGGACCAGCTGGCGGTGAAGACGGTGATCGCGGGAAGCGGGAAGACCGTCGCGGAGAACGACTACATCCAGGCCCACTGTCTCGGTCAGATCTGGGCCAGCGGCAAGGTTCTCCTGAACTCCTACGACTCCAAGAGGATGCAGTTCACCCGGCTCGCCAAGGGCGGCAACCTCGAGGGCTGGACGTATGCGCTGACGGGGAAGAAGGTGGGCAGCCGGGTGCTGTTCTCGGTGCCGCCGACCTGGGGTTTCGGCAAGGAGGGCAACCCGCAGGCGGGCATCACGGGCACGGACACCCTGGTGTTCGTGTTCGACATCCAGAACACGTTCAACTCGACGGCTTCGGCCGAGGGCAAGGACGTGCCGCAGAACGAGGCCGGGTTGCCCAAGGTCGGCACGAACACCGACGGCAAGGCGCCCTCGATCGAGATCCCCAAGACGAAGGCGCCGACGAAGCTGGTGTCGAACTACGTGATCGAGGGGGACGGCGCGGAGCTCGCGGCCGACGACACCGTGCTGGTGCAGTACAAGGGCGTCGTCTGGGACACGGGCAAGGAGTTCGACTCGACGTACCGCAGCAAGGCGCTGACGTCGTTCTCGCTGCAGCAGGTGGTCCCGGGCTGGGCGCAGGGTCTGACGGGCAAGAAGGTGGGCAGCCGCGTCGTCATCGTCATTCCGCCGGCGCTGGGGTACGGCGACAACCCGCCGAGCGGCAGCGGCATCGAGAAGGACTCCACGATGGTCTTCTCGGTGGACGTCATCGCCAAGGCGTGAGGCCGTCCAAGGTGTAAGACTGTCCGTGTTGTTGCTTTTCCGTGAGACGTGCAGGAGCCAGTGACGTGAGCATTGACAAGCCCGAGATCGACTTCCCCGGTGGCGAGCCCCCGGCGGACCTCGAGATCAAGGACATCTGGGAGGGCGACGGCGAGGTCGCGCAGGCAGGCCACAACGTCAGCGTCCACTACGTGGGCGTCGCCTTCAGCACCGGCGAGGAGTTCGACGCCAGCTGGAACCGCGGCACCCCGTTCCGCTTCCCGCTGGGCGGCGGCCGGGTCATCAAGGGCTGGGACCAGGGCGTGCAGGGCATGAAGGTCGGCGGCCGTCGTCAGCTGACGATCCCGGCGCACCTCGCCTACGGCAACCAGAGCCCGACCCCGGCGATCAAGCCGGGCGAGACGCTGATCTTCGTGGTGGACCTGCTCGGGGTCTGACCCCGGCGCGACCGGTCGGCGTCGATCACGGCGCGACCGGTGTCGGTCATCCGGGGCCCATGCCCGCCCGGGCATGGGCCCTCGGCTTTGTCCGGGCACCGCGGGGCGGTACGGTCGTCGATCGTAAGCACCATAGGGGAGGCGAAGGGCGTCGATGGCCATTGCCAAGGCCGAGCGGCTGATGAACCTCGCGCTGTGTCTGCTCGGGACGCGCAGGCCGCTCAGCAAGCGCGAGCTGCGCGACTCCATCGAGGCGTACGTCGAGACCTTCCGGTCCGGGCACGGCGCGCCGGCGTCGGAGGACTCCTTCAACCGGATGTTCGAGCGGGACAAGGACGATCTCCGTGAGCTCGGGCTGGTCATCGAGACCGTGGAGAGCCTGGACGGCGAGATCGGCTATCTGGCCCGCCGGGACAGCAACCGGCTGCCGCCGATCACCCTGGACGCCGAGGAGGCCGCGGCCCTGGGGCTGGCGGCCAAGGTGTGGCAGCAGGCCCGGCTCGCGGGGGCGGCCAGCGGCGCCCTGCAGAAGCTGCGCGCCGCGGGACTGCCCGAGGACGTCGACCCCTACGAGGCGCACAGTGCGCTGGAGCCCCGGATTCCGGTGCACGAGGCCGCGTTCGAGCCGCTGATGCTGGCCTGCCGCGACCGCCGGCCGGTGGTGTTCGACTATCGCAAGGCGACCGCGGCCCGTCCGGAGCCCCGGCATGTCGAGCCGTGGGCGCTGGAGTGCTGGCGCGGGCACTGGTATCTGGCCGGCTTCGACCGTGACCGGGGGGCCGAGCGGGTCTTCCGGCTGTCGAGGATCACCGGCAAGGTGCGCTCGCGGGGGGCGCGTTTCACCGCGCCGGTCCCCGACGTGGTCACCGTGCGCGAGACCGTCGCCAGCTGGGCGGGGGAGACCGCCGACCGCAGCGCCCTGATCCGGCTGCGCACGGACGCCGGGTTCCCGTTGCGGGCCAAGGCCACCGCGGTGCGGGAACTCGGGGACGGGTGGGACGAGTTGGAGATTCCGTACGGACACGGGCTGGACGCCTGGCTGGTGGAGTTCGGGCCGGACGTGGTGGTGCTGGAGCCGGCCGAGCTGCGGGCGGACGTCGTGGACCGGCTGCGGGCCGTGGCCAAGGGCTGAGGGGGAGCGAGCAACACAGTGGCAGGCAAACCGGTCAGGCCCACGAACGCGATCGACCAGACCCGGCGGATGCTCTCCCTGGTGACGTACCTGCGGGAGCGCCCCGGCGCGCGCATCGAGGACGTGGCGCGGGCGTTCGGCATCACCGAGGACGAGCTGGTGTCCGACCTCGACGTGCTGCCCATGTGCGGCACCAGTTTCCGCGGCGGCGACCTCCTCGACATCGACACCGACGGCGAGCGCATCTGGTGGCACAACCCGGCCGCGCTCGGCGCCGACGCCGCCGAGCCGCTGCGGCTGGCCGCCGACGAGGCGACCGCGCTGCTGGTGGCGGCCCGGGCGGTGGCGACGCTGCCCGGTCTGCGCGAAGGCGACCGGCAGGCGCTGCTGCGCGCCACGGCGAAGGTGGAGACCGCCGCGGGCGAGGCGGCCGGGGCCAGCTCCCGGCTGTCGGTGACGTTCGAGTCCGAGGGCGGGGTCTTCGCCGACGTCGACCGGGCGATCTCGGAGCGGCGCCGGCTGTGGATCCGCTACTACTCGCCCGCTCGTGACGAGGTCACCGAGCGTGAGATCGACCCGATCCGGCTGGTCAGCGTGGGGCACACCTATGTCGAGGCCTGGTGCCGCCGCTCGGAGGCGCGCCGCACCTTCCGGCTGGACCGGGTGGCCGAGATCAGGATTCTCGACGAGCCGTCGGCGCCGCCGGAGATCGAGCTGCGGGACCTGTCGGAGGGGCTGGTGCAGCCGTCCGCGGAGGATCCCGAGGTCGTCGTCGAGGTGGGGCCCGGGGGCCGCTGGGTCGCCGAGTACTACCCGCACGACCGCGCCGATGAGCTTCCCGACGGCGGGCTGCGTATCACCCTGCGCACGCCCGACCCGGCCTCGCTGCGGCGGCTGGCCCTGCGGCTCGGGCGTGACGGGCGGATCGTCTCGCCGCCGGACCTCGCCGACAGCGCCCGCCGGGCCGCCCGCGCGGCGCTGGCGGCGTACGACGGTATATCGGAAGAGAACACAAAATAACAACAAAAACCCAACA
>NZ_JBEPBI010000079.1:0-33907 GCF_040299045.1 Streptomyces sp. NPDC001027 | reverse complement strand
GGCCCGGGTCGTCTTCTTCGCAGGCGTCGCCTTCGTCGCGGCCGACTTTGCGGCAGCGGACTTCGCCGCCGTCTTCGAGGCGGTCGTGGCGGTGGCGGCCGTCTTGCGCGTCGTCGTCCGGGCCGCGACCGTCTTGGTCGCCGCGGTCTTGCGCGGGGCCTTGACCGGGGCCCCGTCGCTGATCCGGTCGGCGCCGAGGATCTCGCGCAGGAACTTCCCGGTGTGGCTGGTCGGCACCGCGGCGACCTCCTCCGGCGTGCCCTCGGCGATGACCAGTCCGCCGCCCGCCCCGCCCTCCGGGCCCATGTCGACGACCCAGTCGGCGGTCTTGATCACATCGAGGTTGTGCTCGATGACGATGACCGTGTTGCCCTTCTCGACCAGGCCCGAGAGCACCTTCAGCAGCTTGCTGATGTCCTCGAAGTGCAGGCCCGTGGTGGGCTCGTCCAGGACGTAGACCGTGCGGCCGGTGGAGCGCTTCTGCAGCTCGCTGGCGAGCTTCACGCGCTGCGCCTCGCCGCCCGACAGGGTGGTCGCGGCCTGACCGAGCCGGACGTAGCCGAGGCCGACGTCCTTCAGGGTGTTGAGGTGGCGGGCGATCGCGGGGACGGCCTCGAAGAACTCCGTCGCCTCCTCGATCGGCATGTTCAGGACCTCGGCGATGGACTTGCCCTTGTAGTGGACCTCCAGGGTCTCCCGGTTGTACCGGGCGCCGTGGCAGACCTCGCACGGAACGTACACGTCCGGGAGGAAGTTCATCTCGATCTTGATCGTGCCGTCGCCGGCGCAGTTCTCGCAGCGGCCGCCCTTGACGTTGAAGGAGAAGCGGCCGGGCAGATAGCCGCGGACCTTCGCCTCCGTCGTCTCCGCGAAGAGCTTGCGGACGTGGTCGAAGACGCCGGTGTAGGTGGCCGGGTTGGACCGCGGGGTGCGGCCGATGGGCGACTGGTCGACGTGCACGACCTTGTCGACGAGGTCGTCGCCGTCCACGCGGGTGTGCCGTCCGGGAACGCTCCTCGCGCCGTTCAGCTCGCGGGCCAGGTGCGTGTACAGGATGTCGTTGACCAGCGTGGACTTGCCGGAGCCGGAGACGCCGGTGACCGCCGTGAACAACCCCAGCGGGAAGGACACGTCGATGTCCTGCAGGTTGTTCTCACGGGCGCCGTGCACGGTGAGCCGGCGCGAGGGGTCCTGCGGACGCCGCACGTCCGGGAGCGGGATCGCCTTCCTGCCGGACAGGTACTGCCCCGTCTGCGACTCCGTGTTGGCCAGCAGCTCCTTCAGGGAGCCGCTGTGGACGACCTTCCCGCCGTGCTCGCCGGCGCCGGGGCCGATGTCGACGATCCAGTCGGCGACCTTGATGGTGTCCTCGTCGTGCTCGACGACGATGAGCGTGTTGCCCATGTCCCGCAGCCGGACCAGGGTCTCGATCAGCCGGTGGTTGTCACGCTGGTGCAGGCCGATGGACGGCTCGTCGAGGACGTACAGGACGCCGACGAGGCCGGAGCCGATCTGGGTGGCCAGCCGGATGCGCTGGGCCTCGCCGCCGGAGAGCGTGCCGGCCGCGCGGTTGAGCGAGAGGTAGTCCAGGCCGACGTCGACCAGGAACCGCAGCCGCTCGTTGACCTCCTTGAGGACCCGTTCGGCGATCTTCTTGTCACGGGCGTCGAGCTTCAGCTCGCCCAGGAACTCGGCGCAGTCGCTGATGGACATCCCGGAGACCTCGGCGATGGACTTCCCCATCACCGTGACCGCGAGGACGAGCGGCTTCAGCCGGGTGCCCTGGCAGGTGGGGCAGGGCACCTCGCGCATGTAGCCCTCGAAGCGCTCCCGGCTGGCGTCGCTCTCGGCCTCGCCGTGCCGGCGCTTGACGAACGGGACGGCGCCCTCGAAGGGCGTGGTGTACACCCGCTCCCGGCCGTACCGGTTGCGGTAGCGGACCTCGATCTGCGTCTTGTGGCCGTACAGCAGGGCCTTCCTGGCCCGCTGGGGCAGACCCGCGAAGGGGATGTCGGTGCGGAAGCCGAGCGCGTCGGCGAGGGCGCCGATCAGGCGGCCGAAGTAGTCCTTCGTGTGGCCGTGCGACCAGGGGTGGATGGCTCCCTCGTCGAGGGACTTGTCCTCGTCCGGGACGATCAGCTCGGCGTCGACCTCCATGCGCGTGCCGATGCCGGAGCACTCCGGACAGGCGCCGAAGGGCGAGTTGAAGGAGAAGGAGCGCGGCTCGAGCTCCTCGAAGGACAGGTCGTCGTACGGGCAGTACAGGTGCTCCGAGTACATGCGCTCGCGCTCGGGGTCGTCCGCGGCGAGGTCGACGAAGTCGAGCACCACCATCCCGCCGGAGAGCCCGAGGGCGGTCTCCACGGAGTCGGTGAGCCGGCGCTTGGCGGTCTCCTTCACCGTGAGGCGGTCGATGACCACCTCGATGGTGTGCTTCTCCTGCTTCTTCAGCGTGGGCGGGCTGGACAGCTGGACCGTCTCGCCGTCCACGCGCGCGCGGCTGTAGCCCTTGGTCTGGAGATCGGCGAAGAGGTCGACGAACTCGCCCTTGCGCTCGCGCACCAGCGGCGAGAGCACCTGGAAGCGGCTGCCCTCCGGCAGCTCCAGCACCTTGTCGACGATGGCCTGCGGCGACTGGCGGGTGATCGGCCGGGAGCACTCGGGACAGTGCGGCTTGCCGATGCGCGCGAAGAGCAGCCGCAGGTAGTCGTAGACCTCGGTGATCGTGCCCACGGTGGAGCGCGGATTGCGCGAGGTCGACTTCTGGTCGATCGAGACGGCCGGGGAGAGGCCCTCGATGAAGTCGACGTCCGGCTTGTCCATCTGCCCGAGGAACTGCCGGGCGTAGGACGAGAGGGACTCGACGTAGCGCCGCTGGCCCTCGGCGAAGATGGTGTCGAAGGCCAGCGAGGACTTGCCCGACCCCGACAGGCCCGTGAAGACGATGAGCGAGTCGCGTGGCAGGTCGAGCGAGACATTCTTGAGGTTGTGCTCGCGCGCGCCACGGACGATGAGACGGTCGGCCACGCCAGTCCGCACCTTTCTTGAGAGAAGTGACAGGGGCGGGGCCCCCGTCTTCCTCAGACTAGGGGGAGCCACTGACAACGCCGGTCGGGATTCAGCCGGGGTTCACCGGTTCACAACAATCCCCGGCCTTCCAGCATGCCCGACGCCGCCACCGACCATATAGCACGTGCATTCGATTAGCGGTCCGGACCGACCACCTTCACCCGAACGAGTGGCGAGGCTAGGGTCAGCACCATGATTGATCACGCTCATGACCTGGAGTCCGTACACGCCGCGACCGAGCGACTGCTCAGCGCGGTCGCCGGATGGGACGACGCATCGGTCGCCGAGCCGTCGCGGCTGCCCGGCTGGAGCCGCGGACACGTCCTCGCCCACCTCGCCCGCAACGCCGACGCCCTGGTGAACGTCCTCGAGGGCCGTCCCATGTACGCCGACGCACAGGTGCGCGACGCCGACATCGAGCGGGACGCCCCGCGCCCCCTGAAGGTCCAGCTCGCGGACGTCCGGGACAGCGCGGCCCGCTTCCAGGCGGCCGGCGCCGCGCCCGCGGACTGGTCGCGCACGGTGGAGCTGCGCAACGGCGTCGTCGACTCGGCGGCCCGCGTGCCCTTCCGGCGGTGGGTGGAGGTCGAGCTGCACGCCGTGGACCTCGGCATGGGCTACGAGCTGGAGGACCTGCCGGCGGAGTTCGCCGAGCGGGAGACCGCGTTCCTCGCCGATCGGTTCACCGGCCGTCCGGACGTGCCGCCGACCCGCCTCACGGACGGCACGCGCGTGTGGCTCACCGGCCGTAAGGCCGAGGAGCCCGAGGTGACCGTCGCCGGCGCCCCCGCGGACCTCCTCGGCTGGCTCGCCGGGCGCCGTGACGGAGCCGGGCTGACGGCCGACGGCGGACCGCTCCCGGCCCTTCCGCCGCTATAGGCTGCGGCCATGACGTACAGCGGACAGGTGACGGTCGGCGGACCGGCGGACGTGCACGAGCTCAAGGACCTGATGATCACGAAGATCGCGGTCGGCCCGATGAACAACAACGCCTATCTGCTGCGCTGCCGGGCCACCGACGAGCAACTGCTGATCGACGCGGCGAACGACGCGCAGACACTGCTCGGCACCATCGGCGACGACGGCATCGCCTCCGTCGTCACCACCCATCAACACGGCGACCACTGGCAGGCGCTCGCCGAGGTCGTCGCGGCCACGCGGGCGCGTACCTTCGCCGGACGCGAGGACGCCGACGGCATCCCGGTGCCGACCGACGTCCCGGTCGTCGACGGGGACGTCATCCGCGTGGGGAACGTGGAGCTGACGGCACGCCATCTGGTCGGGCACACACCCGGCTCGATCGCCTTGGTCTACGACGACCCGCACGGCCACCCCCACGTCTTCACCGGCGACTGCCTGTTCCCCGGTGGCGTGGGCAACACCCGTAAGGACCCGGAGGCCTTCGCGCGTCTGATCCATGACGTCGAGACGAAGATCTTCGACGTGCTGCCGGACGAGACCTGGGTCTATCCGGGCCACGGCGACGACACGACGCTCGGCGCGGAGCGCCCGCATCTTCCGGAGTGGCACGCGCGCGGGTGGTGAACCCTCCCCGCACGGGGCGCGCGTCTCTGAACGCGCGCCCCGTGTGAATCGCGTGCACGCGCCGACGCTTCACGCGCGCTCCCCCCATACGTGGTTGCGCGGTCAACTGGTGGCAGCCCCGCGCGGGATGACGGCTCCGGCGCGGATGGGCCGCCGGTCCACGTTCCCCGCCCTCGACCGGCGGCCCGGGCGAACCCCCGCACCGGGTCAGGAGGGCGCCGTCCGCCCGCGCCCCGCACACCGCTGTTCGTCCTGGTTCACAAGAACGCAACACCCGTTCCCACCATGCGGACAGAATCCGGCGTGACCTCGACAAACCAGGGTTTTCGCTGCCACTCTCCGGCCATGCACCTCGCCCCTCGTGTCCTGCGCCGCGCCGTCGCCGGCGCCACCGTGGCCCTCCTCGCCACCGCCGTCGGCTGCGCCCCGCAGCCGGAGGAGAAGGCGGCCCCCGCCGCCTCCGGTTCGCGCGCGAGCGCCTGCGCCAAGGGCGAACTGGCCACCGAGACCTCCGGCAAGCTGACGATCGCGACCGACGAGCCCGCCTACGAACCGTGGTTCAAGGACGGCAAGCCGGCGAGCGGCGAGGGCTTCGAGTCGGCGGTGGCCTACGCCGTGGCCGCAAAGCTCGGTTACGGCAAGAACGCCGTGGTCTGGCAGAGCGTGCCGTTCAACAAGGCCTTCGCCCCGGGCGAGAAGACGTTCGACTTCGACGTCAACCAGGTGTCGATCAGCGACGAGCGCAGGAAGGCCGTGGACTTCTCGTCCGGCTACTACGACGTGCGCCAGGCCGTCGTCGCGCTGAAGGGCTCCAAGGCCGCCGGGGTGACGAGCGTCGCCGGTCTCCAGGGCCTCAAGCTGGGCGCGCAGGTCGGCACCACGAGCCTGGACTACATCGACGACGTGGTGAAGCCGACCCGGCAGGCGGCCGTGTACGCGAAGAACGACCAGGCCAAGTCCGCGCTGAAGAACGGCCAGGTCGACGCCATCGTGGTCGATCTGCCGACCGCCTTCTACATCACCGCCGCCGAGGTGACCGACGCGAGAATCGTCGGCCAGTTCGAGAACAGGGGCGGCGCCCCGGAGCAGTTCGGGCTGGTCCTCGACAAGGGCAGCGCGCTCACCGCGTGCGTGAGCGGCGCCGTGGACGCCCTGCGCAAGGACGGCACGCTGGCGAGGATCGAGCAGCAGTGGCTCTCCGACGCCGTCGACGCCCCGGTGCTCAAGTGACGCTCACCGAGGACGACTCCGGCCGGGAAGAGGCGGACGACCCGAGCGGCATGCCCGCGCGCGGCGCGACCACGGACGCCTACGTGCCGTCGCCGCGCCGACGGGAACGCGAGCGCTACCGGCGCACACGCGCCCGTCGCGCGACGGCTCTCACCGCGCTCTCCACCCTCGTCACGGCCGTGGTCCTGTACCTGGTCGTGGTCGGTGCGCCCGGCTGGCCGCGCACCCGGGAGACCTTCTTCAACGGGCAGTACGCGCGCGAGGCGTTCCCCAAGGTCCTCGAAGGGCTGTGGCTGAACGTCCGGCTGCTGCTGGTCTGCGGGGCGGCCGTGCTGGTGCTCGGCATGCTCATCGCCGTCGCCCGCACCCTGCGCGGTCCCGTGTTCTTCCCGCTGCGGGCGCTGGCGGCGGCGTACACGGACTTCTTCCGCGGTCTGCCGCTGATCATCAACCTGATGATCGTGGTGCTGGGCGTCCCCGCCCTGCGGCTTCAGGGCGTCACCGTGGACCCCGTGCTGCTGGGCGGCACGGCCCTGACGCTGACGTACTCGGCGTACGTCGCCGAGGTGTTCCGGGCCGGCATCGAGTCCGTGCACCCCTCGCAGCGGGCGGCGGCCCGCTCGCTGGGGCTGAGCAACCGGCAGGCGCTGCGCCACGTGGTGCTCCCCCAGGCCGTGCGCCGTCAGGTGCCGCCGCTGCTGAACGACCTGGTGTCGCTGCAGAAGGACACCGGCCTCGTGTCGATCGGCGGCGCGATCGACGCCGTCCGCGCGGCGGACATCATCGTGGGCCGCAGCCTCAACTACACGCCGTACATCGTCGCGGGGCTGGTCTTCGTGGCCCTGACCATTCCGATGACCCGCTTCACGGACTGGGTGACGGCCCGGATGGACCGTCAGCGGGCCCAGGGAGGAACGACATGAGCGACGCGCCCGCCGCCTCCGTCGAGGCGCCCGTGCTGCGGATGGAGTCCGTCCGCAAGACCTTCGGCGGGAACGTCGTCCTGCGGGACGTCGACCTGGAGGTCGCCCCGCACACGGTGACCGCGCTGATCGGCGCCTCCGGCTCCGGCAAGTCCACCCTGTTGCGCTGCGCCAACCTGCTGGAGGACGTCGACGACGGCGCGATCTGGCTGGACGGCGAGGAGATCACCGACCCGCGCGTCGACCAGGACGCGGTACGGCGTCGTATCGGCGTGGTCTTCCAGGCGTACAACCTCTTCCCGCACATGACGGTCATGGAGAACATCACGCTCGCCCCGCGCCGTGTGCACGGCGTGGCCCGCAAGGAGGCCGAGGAGCACGCCGGGGAGCTTCTGGAGCGGCTCGGGCTGGCCGACAGGGCGGGCGAGTACCCGGACCGGCTCAGCGGCGGCCAGCAGCAGCGGGTGGCGATCGTGCGCGCCCTCGCGGTACGCCCCCGGCTGCTGCTGCTGGACGAGATCACCGCGGCCCTCGACCCGGAACTGGTGGGCGAGGTCCTGAACGTCGTCCGCGACCTGAAGGGCGACGGCATGACGATGGTGCTGGCCACGCACGAGATGGGCTTCGCCCGCGAGGTCGCCGACCAGGTCTGCTTCCTCGAGGGCGGCGTCGTCCTGGAGCGCGGCGCCCCCGAGGAGGTCTTCGGCGCCCCGCGGCAGGAGCGCACGCGGCGCTTCCTTCGGCGCATCGTCGAGGCGGGCCGGCTCTGACGCGGACGGCTTCCCCGGGGGCTCGGGGGCTTTCGGGGGCTCGGGGGCCCGGTGTAAGGGGCGTATGCCTGGCGGCCGGTCCTTACGCGGCCGGGCGTTGCGTCCCTACGCGTCCGCCTTGCCCGGGCCCGCCAGCGCCGCGACCCGCTCCACGCCGAACACGTACCCCTGGACCCCGCAGCCCGCGATGACGCCGTCGGCGCGCAGCGAGACGTAGGAGTGGTGCCGAAACGACTCACGCCGGTGGATGTTGGAGATGTGGACCTCCAACACCGGCATGCCGTCGCAGGTGTTGAGGGCGTCGAGGATCGCGACCGACGTGTGCGAGTAGGCGCCCGGGTTGATCACGACGCCGCAGTGGTTCAACCGCGCCTCGTGGATCCAGTCGACCAGCTCGCCCTCGTGGTTGGACTGACGGAAGTCCACCGTGCCGCCGTGCCGCGCAGCCGCCCCGGCGCACATCGCCTCGACGTCGGCCAGGGTGTCGGACCCGTAGATCTCCGGCTGACGCTGCCCCAGAAGGTTCAGGTTGGGGCCGTTGAGGATCATGATCGGGGCTTGGGCCAGGCTGCGGGGCACGGTTCCTCCGGTCCGTCGGGGCGGCCGTCCGAGGCCGCCGCTCGACCCCGGTTTATCACGGTGAACGATCAGCGCGACAAGCCGTACGCTCCGGGCATGACCCTCCCCGCCTATCCGCCCAAGCCGTCCCCGGGAGACCGCATAGCCGTCCTCTCGCCCTCGGGCGGCCTGCCCGCGCTCTACCCCCGCCCCTACGAACTGGGCCTGACCCGGCTGCGCGAGGACTTCGGCCTGGAGCCGGTCGAGTACCCGACCACGCGCACGATGGGGGCGACCGCGCAGGCACGCGCCGGCGACGTCCACGCCGCGTTCGCCGACCCGGACATCACGGCCGTGATCGCGACGATCGGCGGGGACGACCAGATCACCGTGCTGCCCTATCTGGACCGGGAGTTGATCCGGGCCCACCCCAAGCCCTTCTTCGGGATGAGCGACAACACCAATTTCCTGGCGTTCCTGTACAGCGCCGGCGTCGTCGGCTACCACGGCACGAGCGTGATGGTCGAGCTCGGGCGGCCCGGAGCCATGCACCCGCAGACGGCCGACTCGCTGCGAGCCGCGCTGTTCACCTCGGGCCCCTACGAGCTGCGGCCCGCCGAGCTGTGGGGGGACGTCAACGGCGACTGGGCCGACCCCGCGACCTTCGCGGCCGAGCCGGAGACCCCGAAGAAGGGCGGCTGGACCTGGCGGGGCCCCGACCGCGTGGTGGAGGGCCGCAGTTGGGGCGGCTGCCTGGAGATCCTGTCCTGGCTGCTGATGGCCGACCGCGAGGTCTCCCCCGACCCGTCGGCGTACGACGGCGGCGTGCTGATCCTCGAGACCTCGGAAGAGCTGCCGAGCGCCACGGAGGTCTACCGGGTCCTGCGCAGCATGGGCGAGCGCGGCCTGCTGCGACGCTTCCCCGCACTGCTCATGGGCCGCGCCAGGACGTGGTCCTTCGAGCACCCCAACTCGCCCGAGGCGGGAGCCCGGTACGCCGCCGAACAGCGTGCGGCGGTGGAGCGCGCATTGGCCGTCTACGCCCCCGACACGCTGGCGGTCTTCGACGTCGACTTCGGCCACACCGACCCCCAGCTCGTCGTCCCCTACGGCGGCACGGTCCGCGTCGACGGTCGGGCACGGCGCATCACCGTCATCTACTGAGCCGACGGGGCACCGGGCCGTGATCCCGTGCGCCCCGTAACCGGTGGTCGCCGTGGCGGGTTGACGCGGCATGCACGACGCACCCACCGCGGGGACGCCCTCCATGCTCCGGCTCGCAGCCGCCTCGCTCGCCGGGACCGCCATCGAGTTCTACGACTTCTTCGTCTACGGGACGGCGGCCGCACTGGTCCTCGGGCCCCTGTTCTTCCCCACGTTCTCGCCGCTCGCGGGGACGCTGGCCGCGTTCGCGACGTTCGGCGTGGGCTTCGTGGCCCGGCCGCTCGGGGCGGTGCTCTTCGGCCACGTCGGGGACCGGCACGGACGACGCCCCGTCCTCGTCGTCTCCCTGCTGCTGACCGGCGCGTCGACCGTCGCGGTCGGCTGTGTGCCGACGTACGACACGATCGGCGTGGCCGCTCCCCTGCTGCTGCTCGGCTTGCGCTTCCTGCAGGGGCTCGGGCTCGGCGGCGAGTGGGGCGGTGCGGTGCTGCTGACGGCGGAGCACGCGCCGGCCGGGCGGCGCGCCCTGTGGTCGAGCTTCCCCCAGGTGGGGCCGTCGGTGGGCTTCCTGCTCGCCAACGGGTCGGTGCTGGCGCTGTCGGCGGCGCTGACCGACGCGCAGTTCGCGCAGTGGGGATGGCGGGCGCCCTTCTGGGCGGCCGGAGTGCTCGCCCTGCTCGGCTTGTGGCTCAGGTCGTCGCTGCCCGAGAGCCCCCGGTTCCTGGAGATCGACGACCACGCGCGCGTGCCGCTCGCCGAGCTCCTGCGCGATCACTGGCGGCTGGTGCTGCTGACCGGCGGGGCGCTCGCCGTCGGGTACGCGGTCTTCTACGCCGTGACGACCTGGTCGCTGGCGTACGCGACGGAACGGCTCGGCGTGAGCCGTACCGTCATGCTGACCTGCGTCATGGCCGCGGTGGTGGTGAAGGGGGCGCTGACACCTGTGATGGCGCTGCTCGGCGACCGCCACGGGCGGCGGCCGCTGTGTCTCGCCGGCTGCGGGGCCGCGGCCCTGTGGATGTTCCCGATGGTGGCGCTGCTCTCGACCGGCGAGCCGCTGCCGATGTTCCTCGGCTTCCTCGGCGCGCTGATCGCGTTCGTCACGATGTTCGCGGTGGTGGCGGCCTATCTGCCGGAGCTGTACGCGCCGCGCGTGCGCTGCACGGGCGCGTCGGTCGGCTACAACCTCGGCGGGGTCCTCGGAGGGGCGCTCACGCCCGTCGTGGCGACGGCCCTCGCGGAGCATTCGGGACGCGTCCCGTGGGGTGTCGGGGCGTATCTGACGGGGATCGCGCTGCTGAGCCTGGGCTGCTTCGCGCTGCTGCCGGAGACCCGTCCGGCGCCGGCCACGGCTGCAGCACAGCCCGTCACGGACTGACCTCGGGCGATGAGGGTCCCGAGCGCTTGACGAGCGGCCGGAGGACGCCCCCGACGTCCTACGTGATCCGCGATCGCCGGAGCGGGAGCGGGAGCCGGGGCAGGAGCGGGAGCCGGGGCGGGAGCGGGCCGCGGCGCTACGGGTTGATCGCCAGTTCCAGGTAGGCGGCGAACAGCACCAGGTGCACGCCGCCCTGCAACGGGGTGGCCCGTCCGGGGACGACTGTCAGCGAGCTGACCACGATGGTGAGCGCCAGCAGCACCATGTGGGTGGGGCCGAGCCCGAGGACGAGGGGTCCCGAGAGCCAGATCGAGGCCAGGGCGACCGCGGGGATGGTCAGGCCGATACTGGCCATCGCGGAGCCGAGCGCCAGGTTGAGGCTGGTCTGCACCCGGTCGCGGCGGGCGGAGCGCAGTGCGGCGATGGTCTCGGGGAGCAGCACGAGCAGTGCGATGACCACGCCGACGACCGCGTGGTGGAGTCCGGCCGCCTCCACCCCGGACTCGATCGTGGGCGAGACCCCCTTGGCGAGTCCCACCACGCCGATCAGGGCGAGACCGAGCAGCCCGAGGCTGATCAGGGCGGTCCGGGAGGTGGGGACGCCGGCGTGCGTGTCCACGGTGATCACGTCTCCCTGGCGGGTGACCGGCAGGAAGTAGTCGCGGTGCCGTACGGTCTGCGTCGTCACGAAGAGGCCGTAGAGGATCAGCGAGGAGACGGCGGCGAACGTCAGCTGGACGCTGGAGAACTCCGGGCCCGGCTTGCTGGTGGTGAAGGTCGGCAGGACGAGGCTCAGCGTGGCCAGGGTGGCGACGGTCGCCAGGGCGGCTCCGGTGCCCTCCGGGTTGAAGATCGCCGTGCCGTGGCGCAGGGAGGCGACCAGCAGACAGAGGCCGACGATGCCGTTGCAGGTGATCATCACGGCCGCGAAGACCGTGTCCCTGGCCAGCGTCGAGCTCTTGTCGCCGCCGTCGGCCATCAGGGTGACGATCAGCGCCACCTCGATGATCGTCACCGCGACGGCGAGGACGAGCGAGCCGAAGGGCTCACCCACCCGGTGGGCGACGACCTCCGCATGGTGCACGGCCGCCAGGACCGCTCCGGCGAGGACCACGGTCACCAGCGCGACCAGTGGCCCCGGCAGGTCGCGCCCCCAGGTCAGGACCAGCAGCACGACCGCCAGCGCCGGCACGAGGGCCGTCCACCGGGTCGTGACCGACCTGAGCCGAGCGAACATGCAGTGATCGTCGCAGAGCCGTGCGGGCCGCGCACTCCGGTCCGCAC
Organism: Streptomyces sp. NPDC001027; assembly: GCF_040299045.1. Lineage (NCBI taxonomy): Bacteria > Bacillati > Actinomycetota > Actinomycetes > Kitasatosporales > Streptomycetaceae > Streptomyces > Streptomyces sp. NPDC001027. The sequence goes on along the minus strand of NZ_JBEPBI010000079.1, from coordinate 21,986 downwards.
GGCTCTCCGCCCCTACGGCACGGCCCCTTGCGGCGGCGTCCTCAGAATTCGGCGGCGGCCACGACGTCGCAGTCGGCGAAGGACGGGGGCCGGGTGCACAGCGCGGCCATCCGCTCCGCGAACTTGCCCGTCTCCTCGGACTCGCTGTTGCGCATGGCCGCTTCGTAGGAGTCGAACTCGACCACCACGAGGTAGTGGTTCGGCCGGTTCCTGTCCCGGAGGACGAGCCGGCGCCTCGGGGCGTCCTCCCGGCCCGCGAACCCCTGTTCCCCTTCCTCGGCCAGTGCGCGCATCTCCTCGATGCGGTCGGTCTCGAAGTCGACGATCTGCACGAACTTCTGCGTTGTGCTCATGGTGCCTCCACCCCCGGTTGCGGCGTCCCGAAGTGGAAACGCCCGGCTACCAACGAAGCACCGGAAGCGGTGGTCGGCAATTCGCCGCGCACCGCTCCCGGGGGTGGTTGTTCCTACGTCGTGCGTGGTCAGGCTCCGATGGTGTCCTTCGGAGCGCCTTCGCTCGCCGTCTGCGCCTCCTCGGCCGCCGCCTGCTTCCGGGAGGCCCGCAGGCTGGTGATCGTGGTGACGATCAGGACCGAACAGATGACGCCGAGCGAGACCGGGATGCTGATCTCGGGCACGTGCACCCCGGACTCGTGCAGCGCGTGCAGCACCAGCTTCACGCCGATGAAGCCGAGGATGATCGACAGGCCGTAGCTGAGGTGCACGAGCTTCTTCAGCAGACCGCCGATGAGGAAGTACAGCTGGCGCAGCCCCATCAACGCGAAGGCGTTGGCGGTGAAGACGATGTACGGGTCCTGCGTCAGGCCGAAGATGGCGGGGATGGAGTCGAGGGCGAAGAGCACGTCGGTCGTGCCGATCGCGAGCATCACGACCAGCATCGGGGTCATGATCCGCTTGCCGTTCTGCTCGATCCACAGCTTGGTGCCGTGGTAGCGGTCGGCGACGCCGAACCTGCGCTCGGCGGCCTTGAGCAGCTTGTTCTCCTCGAACTCCTCGTCCTCCTCGTCGGCCCGGGCCTCCTGGATGAGCTTCCAGGCCGTCCAGATGAGGAAGGCGCCGAAGAGGTAGAAGACCCATGCGAAGCTGGCGAGGATCGCGGCGCCCGCAGCGATGAAGATCGCCCGCAGCACCAGGGCTATGAGGACGCCGACGAGCAGGACCCGCTGCTGGTACTGCGACGGGACCGCGAACTTGCCCATGATCAGGACGAACACGAAGAGGTTGTCGACGCTGAGCGACTTCTCGGTGATGAAGCCCGCGAAGAACTCCCCGGCGGGCTGCCCCCCGGAGAACAGGAGCAGGCCGAGGCCGAACAGCCCGGCCAGGGCGATCCAGACGACCGTCCAGATCCCGGCTTCCTTGATCGAGACGTCGTGCGGTTTGCGGCCGATGAAGAAGTCGACCGCGATGAGGGCGGCCAGGCCGACGATGGTCAGAACCCAAAGGTTCACGGAAACATCCACTGCGCCTCCGGCAGTACGTAACGGCAGGTGAACAGCGCCGTCGCGCTGCCGGAGGTCTCTTCCACCCGAAACGGGCCGGCGCCCCGGGATCAGGCCTGATCCGTATTGACGGGTACACCGCAGCAGGGAGTACTCCCCTCCGTGAGAAGAAGAGTACCCCAAACACCAAGAGAAGGTAAAGCGATTGGCAAAAGAAAGGCCAAGTCCACTGGTCAGGAGGGTTTACGAATAGTTGGTGCGGGCCGCCGCCACCTGGGCCAGCACCTGCTGCAGCACCTGGCTGCCGACTGGCGCCAGAGCAGGCTCGTACGTCCACGCATGGCCCACCCAGGGGTCGGCGAGGTGGTCGTCGGCCACCGGGGTCAGCCTCAGCAGCCCGCGCCACAGCGGGTCCAGCAACGGACCGTAACCGGCCGCGTCCTCCCGGTCGGCGACCATCATCAGGTGCACGCCGACGGCCGGCCCCTCGTCCGCGAGGTAGCGCAACTGGGTCACGGCACGGTCGTCGAAACCATGCGGGAAGTCGTTGACGACCAGCAGCTGCTGGGCGGTGTCGAAACCCGGCGGCAGCGAGTCCGCCACTCCGCCGCGCACCGCCATCTGCACCAGGTCGACGCGCTCGGTGAGCTGCCCCAGGACCGCCGCCACGCCCGCCGCTCCGGCCGCGGGCGGGGCCGCGAGGACCCCGGACCGCACCAGCGGCGACAGCTCCCGGGCGCCCGAACCGGCCGGGTCGAGGACATGCACGGTGAACTCGCCCACCGGATGCACCGCAAGCAGCCGGGCCGTGTGCGCCACGGCCGACTCCATGGCCAGGCGGCGCATGTCGTGCGAGTCGGCGAACAGGCCGTCCGAGGAGCCGGTGCGTCCGCTGTCGATCCACAGCCCGCGCTCGAGCGGGAGCCGGACCAGCATCGGGATGCGCAGCGGTTCGCTCTCGGGCACGTGGAGGTCGCCCAGACGCAGCGCCATGGGCATCTCCATGGGGACGCGGTAGGCGTGCCAGACGGGGTTGTCCCAGCGCGCGTACGCGGCGGGCAGCGCCGGTTCGACGACGTCGGCCTCGGCGCCGAGCTGGCCGAGGTCGCGGTCCAGGGCCTCCCGGGCCTGGTCGACGAGCAGACTGTGCTTGGCCTGCGCCGCCTCGCGGGCGGCGTCGCCCTGGCCGCCGATCCTGCTGCGCGGGTCGGACAGGACCTGGTCGAGCTCCTTCTCCATCCGCGTGTCGGCGAAGTCGACCGCGCTGCGGTATGCGGCGGTGCTGCGGGCCAGGTCCTCGAACATGCCCCAGACCTGGTTGTAGAGCCGCTCCTCCATGGACCAGCCGGTCGCGTCGCCGGCCACCGGCCGGGCGGGCTCCCCGGGCTGTGCCGGGGGCGCGGTGGGCGGCGGCGGAGGCGGAGCCGTGTTCTGCCGACGCGGATGGCTGTAGTCGATCGGACCGCCGGCGGCGGACGCCGACTGCGCGGGCTCGGGGCTCCCCGAGATGCCCTGGGCGCCGTGCGTCCCCTGTCCGGGCGTGTTCGGAGAGCCGTACGGGGAGCCGCTCTGCTCCGGGCCGAGCGCGGACGCCGCCGTCTGCCGGGAGCGGTCGCCCTCGGGCGTGCGCGGCGGAGCGGGCACCGAGCGGGCCAGGCCCCGCACCACGGCCTCGTTGATCTCGGACGCGAGCCGGTGCGCCTGCGGCAGGCCCTGGTCGGTGAGGAGTTCGGCGAGGCCGCCCGCATAGCCCTGACCGACGGCGCGCACCTTCCAGGCCCCCTGGCGCCGGTACAACTCCAGCGCGACGACGGCCGATTCGGTGTCCAGGCCGGTGAGGGTGAACGTGGCGATCTCCGCCCCGTCGAGGCCGGTGACCGCGACGAAGGGAGCCGCCACCGAGCCGAAGCCGGCGGGGCCGCCCACGCCCGTGGGCAGCGCCAGCACGACGCCGACCCGGTGCACGGCCGTCGGCATCGCGTCCAGGTCCACCGCGAGGCGGTGGTCCGCGGCGGCCTGGCGGGAGACCTCCAGGCCGGGCAGTGTGGGCACGCCCGGATGGGCCACCCACTCGACGCCGTGGATCCTGCCGCTCTCGTCGCCGAGAACGGCCGTCGCCACGACGGGCTTGCCGGCCGAGATCCGGATCTCGAGCCGGACCTGGGAGAGCGGGTGGTTCTGCCCCCGCACCAGCTCGGCCGTCATCGCCTGTCGTCCCCCTGCGTCACGTGTGGTGTTGTGGTGGTGCCGCTCGCCGGCCGACGGCCTTACAGCGCCGGCAGGATCGCGGGCATCAGGTCCTGGAAGGTGCGGCCGTTGGCCGGGGTGCCGAGGGCCGTCATGTTCCAGCCTCCGCCGACCCGGTGCACCTTCGCCATGATCTGTGCCGTGTACGCGCCGCCGCCCGCGAGCGTGTAGCGCGCCAGCTCCTGGCCGTTGGTCTCGTCGACGAGGCGACAGAAGGCGTTCTGCACCTCCTGGAACGTCTGGCCCGTGAAGGAGTTCACGGTGAAGACGATCTGGTCGATGTGGACCGGCACACGGGCGAGGTCGACGAGGATCGCCTCGTCGTCGCCGCCCTGGCCGACTCCGCCGACCAGGTTGTCACCGGTGTGACGGACGGAGCCGTCGTCGCTCACCAGGTGGCGGAAGAAGACGACGTCGACCGGCTGCTTGTCCGCGAACAGAACGGCGGAGGCGTCGAGGTCGATCTCCCGGGTCCGGGAGCCGAACAGGCCGCGCCGCGGGGCCGCCTGCCAGCCGAGACCCATGCGCACCGCGGTCAGGCTGCCCCCGTCGTTCTTCTGCAGACTGATGGCCTGACCCTTGGTCATGTTGACGGTCACGCGCTGATTCCCCTCTCGAGCTGTCCCCTGTTGCCGCGGCGCCCGCGGTTGACGGAAACCCTACGCAAAGGCACTGACAGTGCCGCACCCAGGCCCGCACTTTGTGTCGGTCTTGCAACACAGCACGTGCGGGGCCGGGGCGCAGGCGTCGCACGGGTCCGTCAGGCCAGACCCGCCTCTTTCATCTGGCGCAATTCCTTCTTCATCTCGGAGACTTCGTCGCGGATGCGGGCGGCGACCTCGAACTGCAGATCCGCCGCGGCGGCCCGCATGCGCTCGGTCATCTCCTCGATCTGCTCGGCGAGTTCGGCCGCCGGACGGTCGGTCGGCACCGCCGCCGCGGCCTTGCCCCTGACCTGCCCGGACTTGGCGCCCTTGGCCGCCTTGTCGCCGAGGGAGGGCACCGGGGCCTTGGTGGCGCGGCCGTCCTTCTTCGCCCGGTAGCCGGAGCCGAGCAGCTGCTCCGTGTCGACCTCCTCGCGGGCGATCTGCGCGACGATGTCGTTGATCTTCTTGCGGAGCGGCTGCGGATCGATGCCGTGGGCCGTGTTGTAGGCGACCTGCTTCTCCCGGCGGCGGTTGGTCTCGTCGATGGCCCGTTCCATACCCGGGGTGATCTTGTCGGCGTACATGTGGACCTGACCGGAGACGTTGCGCGCCGCGCGGCCGATGGTCTGGATCAGCGAGGTGCCGGAGCGCAGGAAGCCCTCCTTGTCGGCGTCGAGGATCGCCACCAAAGACACCTCGGGGAGGTCGAGGCCCTCCCGCAGGAGGTTGATGCCGACCAGCACGTCGAACTCGCCGGCGCGCAGCTCGCGCAGCAGCTCGATGCGCCGCAACGTGTCGACGTCGCTGTGCAGATAGCGCACCTGGATGCCGAGCTCCAGGAAGTAGGCCGTGAGGTCCTCGGCCATCTTCTTGGTGAGCGTGGTGACCAGGACCCGCTCGTCCTTCTCGACGCGCTCCCGGATCTCGTGCACCAGGTCGTCGATCTGCCCCTCGGTGGGCTTGACGACGACCTCGGGGTCGATGAGGCCGGTGGGGCGGATGATCTGTTCCACGACGCCGTCACCGCGTGAGAGCTCGTACTTGCCGGGCGTCGCCGACAGATACACGGTCTGCCCGATGCGTTCCTGGAACTCCTCCCATTTCAGCGGGCGGTTGTCGAGGGCCGAGGGCAGTCGGAAGCCGTGGTCGACGAGGGTGCGCTTACGGGAGGCGTCGCCCTCGTACATGGCGCCGATCTGCGGCACGGTGACATGGGACTCGTCGATGACGAGCAGGAAGTCGTCCGGGAAGTAGTCGAGCAGGGTGTTCGGCGGGGAGCCGGGCGAGCGGCCGTCGAAGTGCATCGAGTAGTTCTCGACGCCGGAGCAGGAGCCGATCTGGCGGAGCATCTCGAGGTCGTACGTGGTGCGCATGCGCAGGCGCTGGGCCTCCAGCAGCTTGCCCTGCTTCTCCAGCTCGGCCAGGCGCTCGCCGAGCTCCTTCTCGATGTCGTTCGCGGCCCGCTCGAGACGCTCGGGGCCCGCCACGTAGTGGGTGGCGGGGAAGATGTACAGCTGCTGGTCCTCGCTGATGATCTCGCCGGTGAGCGGGTGCAGCGTGGACAGGCCCTCGATCTCGTCGCCGAACATCTCGATGCGGACGGCGAGCTCCTCGTAGACCGGGAAGATCTCGATGGTGTCGCCGCGCACCCGGAAGGTGCCGCGGGTGAACGCCAGGTCGTTGCGCGTGTACTGGATGTCGACGAAGCGGCGCAGCAGCTGGTCGCGGTCGAGCTCGTCGCCGACCTTCAGGGGGACCATGCGGTCCACGTACTCCTGCGGGGTGCCGAGGCCGTAGATGCAGGAGACCGAGGCGACCACGACGACGTCTCGGCGGGTGAGCAGCGAGTTGGTCGCGGAGTGGCGCAGGCGCTCGACCTCCTCGTTGATCGAGGAGTCCTTCTCGATGTAGGTGTCCGACTGCGGGACGTACGCCTCGGGCTGGTAGTAGTCGTAGTAGGAGACGAAGTACTCGACCGCGTTGTTCGGCAGCAGTTCGCGGAATTCGTTCGCCAGCTGGGCGGCCAGGGTCTTGTTCGGCGCCATCACCAGGGTGGGGCGCTGGAGCTTCTCGATCATCCACGCGGTGGTGGCGGACTTTCCGGTGCCGGTCGCGCCGAGCAGGACGACGTCCTTCTCGCCCGCCTCGACACGCTTGGCGAGCTCGGCGATGGCCGTCGGCTGGTCGCCGCTGGGCTGGTAGGGACTGACGACCTCGAAGGGCGCCACCGTGCGTTCGATGTGGGAAACGGGCCGCATGCCATCCACCGTACGACCCCCCACTGACAACGGGGTCCGATCAGGGGTTTCGGGGCGTTCGCCGGCGCCGGCTCAGCGGTTCTGCGGGGTGCGGGACTCCTGCCCGGCCGCGTTCCGGCGGCCGCGGAGGCGCGCGCTGCGCGCCGCGTGCCCGACGACCGGGTGCGCCGGGACGCCGGGTCGGTGCGGGGCGAAGGTCCGGTCGGGCCTGCCCGTGACCATCAGCGGGTCGAACATCACGACGGCGCCGGCGAGACAGAGGAACGCGAGGGGGCCGATCAGCATCGGTGCGAGCAGGGTCGCCGGCGAGTCGCCGGGGGTCGGCGCGCCGCCCGTGTGCAGACGGACGCTGAGGGCGGCCATGCCGGTGTAGTGCATGCCGGTGACGGCGAGTCCCATCACCAGGGCGGCGCCCACGCTCCACAGGAAGCCCCTGACCTGCCCCGCGGCCCACAGGGCGGCGGTGGCGGCGGCCATGGCGATGGCCACGGAGACGTAGACCGTGAGCGAGTTGTACTCGAACGTGCCGTTCAGACGCATCCCGGCCATGCCCAGGTAGTGCATGGACGCGATGCCGAGACCAGTGAGGGTCCCCCCGGTGAACAGTGCGGTTCCGGTCGCGCCCCGGTAGCCGACGATGAAGATCCCGACGCCCACCATGACCACGGCGACGCCCAGGCTGCCGTACGTCATGGGTTTGTCGTAGTGGATCGGGGCGCCCTGGACGGTGAAGCCCATCATCGCGACGAAGTGCATGGTCCAGATGCCGGAGCCGATCGCCGCGGAGCCGAGAGCGAGCCAGCCCGGCCGCCAGGAGTGGGCGACGAGCAGGGCTCTGGTGGTGCAGCGCAGACCCAGCGCGCCTCCGAGGCAGGCCATGACGTAGGCCACCAGCGGGGTGACGAGTCCGTAGCTGAAACCGTCGACCGTGCCGTGCATGCGCGGTTGCCCTTCGCCCTGTTGCGGATCTTGCCCGATGTCTCTGGAACGCGGCCTTCCGGGCCGCTGCGCGCGGTCAAGGCTGAGGGAAAGTATGACTCCCACCTCAATGGTCGAACGATTTTCCGGCAAAGAAACACGTCCTTGCCCCACATGTGCGGCACCCGTGAGCGACGTCGGGGCGCCTCCTGCCCTTGTGTGCCCGTCCCGCACTCCCCCGCCGTGGACCCTTCGCTGTCACAGTTGAGCTGTATGTGATCGCTCGACGCGAGGAGTACGCATGCACACACGCGTAGTTGCCGTCACGACCACCGCGATCCTGGGCGCCGTCGCCCTCCTGCTCCCCATCCACAGCGCCCGCGCGGGCGCCGCTCTGCGACCTGCGGTGATCGCCCACCGGGGCGCCTCCGCCCTCGCCCCCGAGAACACCCTCGCCGCCGTCGACCGCGCGGCCTCACTGGGCGCCCTCTGGGTGGAGAACGACGTCCAGCGCACCCGGGACGGCGAGCTCGTCGTCGTCCACGACGACAGCCTGAGCCGGACGACCGACGTCGAGGAGGTCTTCCCGGGTCGCGCGCCCTGGAAGGTGAAGGACTTCACCGCCGCCGAGATCGCACGGCTCGACGCGGGCAGCTGGTTCGACCCCGCCTATGCGGGCGTGCGCGTGCCGACGCTGACGCAGTACGTCGAGCGGGTCGAACGCAACCACCAGAGACTGCTCCTGGAGATCAAGAACCCCGAGCTCTACCCGGGCATCGAGCAGGACGTCCTGAAACTGCTGGGCGACGAGGGGTGGCTCGACGAGCGCCACCTCGCCAACCGGCTGATCGTGCAGAGCTTCAGCGCCGACTGCCTGCGGACGGTCCACCAGCTGCTGCCCGCCGCGCGGATCGGCCTGCTCGGCATGCCGGCCCTGTCGGACCTGCCCCGGTTCGCGGTGTTCGCCGACCAGATCAACCCGTCCTACACCGCCCTCTCCGAGGCCTACGTCGCCGCCGTGCAGGAGCTCACCGGGCCGCACGGGCGGCCGATGCAGGTCTTCGCCTGGACCGTCGACGACGCGGAGACCGCCCGAACCGTCGCCGGGTACGGCGTCGACGGCGTCATCACCGACCGGCCCGACGTGGTGCGCAGGGCGCTGTACTGGTACTGACGCGCGGCCCTCACGGGGCGTTGTCAGTGGCTGCCCGTACCGTGGTCGCATGGACAGCCATGCGGGACACGGGCAGCGGGTCGTGTGGGCCGTCGTGCCCACCGACATCGGGCCGCTGATGCTGGCGGCGAGCACCGACGGGCTCCTCAACGTCGTCTTCCACGCCACCGACGCGGTGCGCGACAAGGCGCTCGCGAGGCTTGCGGAGCGGCTGGGCACGGAGCCCGTCGAGGCGCCCGGCTCCCCGTTGCTGGCCGAGGCGATACGCCAGATCGAGGCCTACTTCTCGGGGGAGCGCCAGGTCTTCGAACTGCCCCTGGACTGGTCCCTGATCTCGGGCTTCAACCGTCAGGTGCTGCGCGAGCTGGCGGCCGGCGTCCCCTACGGGGCCGTCGTGGGCTACGGCGACCTTGCGGAGCGGGTGGGGCAGCCGGGGGCGGCGCAGGCGGTGGGCGCGGCGATGGGGTCCAATCCGCTGCCGGTCGTCGTGCCCTGCCACCGGGTGGTGGAGAGGGACGGCGGCCTCGGCGGCTTCGGCGGCGGTCGGGAGACCAAGAGGAAGCTGCTCGCCCTGGAGGGGGTCCTGCCCGAGCCGCTGTTCTGAAGCGTTCGCGCCGGTGGTCCGAGCCGCTGCCCCGGGCCCGCGGCGCCCTCGGTCTGGGCGGCGCGGGGCCGAAGGGGGAGACTGCGCCGGTGACCCGCATGTCCGTCTGTCCGCGTGGCCGGTCCGCCACGCACGGCCACGCGGTGGCGAAGGTCCTGGTCGTGGTGCGGGTATCCCGTGCGCCGGCGCGGGCCTGTGCCGTCGAGAGGAGTCCGATGTGACCGCCGTCGAGCGCGCCGCGGCGCCGCCTGTGGACGCGGTGCGCCTGTCCGCCCTGCGCCGTCGCACCATGGCCGTGCTGATCGCCGGCCAGATCCTCGGCGGGCTCGGCGTCGCCACCGGCATCGCCTTGGCCGCCGTGCTGGCCCGGGAGGTCAGCGGCACCGAGGCGCTGTCAGGGCTCGCGCCCACGGCGACCGTCGCCGGCACGGCCGTCCTGTCGATGCCGATGGCCGCGTTGATGACCGCGCGCGGCCGTCGGCCGGGGCTGGTGCTGGCCTATCTCGTCGGCGCACTGGGAGCGGGCGTCGTCGTGGTGGCGGCGCGCCTCGGGAGCTTCCCGCTGTTGTTGTGCGGCATGGCGGCGTTCGGCGCGGCGTCCTCGGCGAATCTGCAGGCCCGGTTCGCCGCCGCCGACCTCGCCGAGCCGCAGCGTCGCGCCCGCGCCATCTCCCACGTCGTGTGGGCGACGACCGTCGGCGCGGTCCTGGGCCCGAACATCGCCGCGCCCGCGGGCCGCAGCGTCGCCGGGCTGGGGATACCCGCGGCGGCGGGCCCCTTCCTGTGGGCGGCCGGCATCTTCGTCGCAGCCGCGGTGGTGGTGGCGGCGCTGCTGCGCCCGGACCCGCTGCTGACGGCCCGCGCGCTCGCGCCCGAGGACGAGCAGTCCCCAGAGGCCCGCTCCCTACGGGCGGGCCTGACGGCGGTCGCCGCCTCACCGCACGCACGGCTCGCGCTGGTGACGGTGGCCGTGTCGCACACGGCGATGGTCTCGGTCATGTCGATGACCCCGGTGGCCCTCGCCCACCACGGTGCGAGCATCGAGCTGATCGGGCTGGTCATCAGCGGGCACATCGCCGGCATGTACGCGTTCGCGCCGTTGATGGGGCGGCTCGCCGACCGGGTGGGGCGCTTCTCGGTGACGGGCCTCGCGGCCGGGCTGCTGGCCGTGGCCCTGTTCCTGGCCGGGACAGCGGGCGACGACCACCGGCAGACCGCCGCCGGGCTGTTCGTCCTGGGCCTCGGCTGGTCGGCCGGGCTGGTCTCCGGTTCGGCACTGCTCACCGACGCGGTGCCGCAGTCCGCGAGGGCCGCCGCCCAGGGGATATCCGACCTCACCATGAACGCCTCGGCGGGTGTCGGCGGGGCGATCGCCGGGCTCGTGGTGGCGCGGGCGAGCTACGGGTGGCTCAACGTCGCCGCGGCGACCCTGCTCCTCCCGCTGGCCGCGCTGGCGCTGTTCACCCGGCGCCGCGGCGGCGAAGGCGCGGTTCGTCAGTCGTAGTGCCGCGCCTCCACGACGTTGCCGTCCGGGTCGCGGAAGTAGAAGCTGCGCGTGGCGTCTCCGCGGGCGCCGTAGGAGCCGCGCGCCAGGTCCGACACCGGGACGGCTCGCTCCTCCAGGCGGGTGCGGAGGGCGTCGAAGTCCGTCCTCGGCAGGGCGAGGCAGACGTGGTTCACGGGATGCCCCGCGCTGTCGGCGGCGCCGGGAAGCATCTTCATGCGCTCCGCGGCCGCCGACGGCATCAGGTCGAGGAGACAGTCCTCGCTGACGCGGACGGAGGGGAAGGGCGCTTCGCCGGCGACGAACTCGGCGAGTCTGACGGTCGTCAGCCCCACGGCCTGTTCGTAGAAGCCGGCTGCGGCGGCCGGGTCACGCACCCACAGGACGACGTGGTCGATACGTGCCGTGTGCTCCGTCATGCCTTCCAGGCTGGTGTCCTGCCCCACAGGACGCAAGGGTTTGACCGGGCGCGCCGCCCGCCAGAGATGAGAGGAGACCGACGGACAGGAGGCGGGCGCGTGGTGCTGGTGGTGTCGGAAGAGGTACGGAACGCGATTGACGCGCGTCAACCCGTGGTGGCCCTGGAGTCGACGATCATCTCGCACGGACTGCCCCGCCCGCGCAATCTCGAGGTGGCGCGGGAACTGGAGGCCGTCGTCCGCGCGGAGGGCGCCGTGCCGGCGACGATCGCCGTGCTGGACGGGCGGCCGCATGTGGGCCTGGACGAGAAGCAGCTGGTGCGGGTCGCCGACGAGGACGGGTTCCGCAAGCTGGGCCATCGCGACCTGCCGCTGGCGATGGCCTCCGGTGCGAGCGGGGCGACCACGGTGTCGGCGACGGCGCTGCTGGCGTCGCTGGCGGGTGTGCGGGTGTTCGCGACGGGCGGCCTCGGCGGCGTGCACCGGGAGTGGACGGTCACCCAGGACGAGTCGGCCGACCTGGGGCTGCTGGCGAGCACCCGGATCACGGTGGTCTGCGCGGGGGTCAAGTCGATCCTGGACGTGCCCGCGACCCTGCAACGGCTGGAGACGCTGGGCGTCGCCGTCGCCGGGTACGGCACCGACCGCTTCCCCGGGTTCTACCTGTCGGACTCGGGTCATCCGGTGGACTGGACGGTGCACCGTCCGCAGCAGGTGGCGGACGTGATGCGGGCCCAGGACGCGCTGGGGGAGCCCCGGTCGGCTCTGATCGTCGCCAACCCGGTGCCAGAGGAGGAGCAGCTGGATCCGGCGCTGCACGCGCGTGTGCTCGCCGACGCGCTGCACGCGTGCGAGGAGGCCGGCGTCTTCGGCCAAGGTGTCACGCCGTTCCTGCTCGACTACCTGGTCCGGCACACCGACGGGGCGTCCCTGAGCGCCAACCTGGCGGCGGTGCGCGGCAATGTGCGCCTGGCGGCGCGGATCGCGACGGCGTGGGCCGGGGCGTGACGCCACGGCCGGACGGGGTGACGCCACGGCCGGACGGGGCGGCCGACGCCCCCGCCGGACCGCTCCGGGGCGCGGAGGCGTCCGCAGGCGCGAGGCTGGCCACAGGCGCGAGGCCGGCCGCGGAGGCGGCCGGGACGTCCGGCGCGGACGTGCGGGCCGGATCCGGGGCGACGGCGGGCGCGGGAGCGACGGCCCTGTCCGAGGGGCCGTCCGGTCGCGCTGCACCGGCGGGTCCTGCGGGCGACGGGGCGCTGCTGGTCGTCGGGGACGTGGTGACGGACGTCGTCGCCCGGCACAGCGGTCCGCCGGTCTCGGGAACGGACACGGTCGCGGTGATCCGGACGCTGCCGGGCGGCGCGGGTGCCAACGTGGCGTGCTGGGCCGCCCACTGGGGCTGTGCGGACGTCCGGCTGCTCGGCCGGGTGGGCGCGGAGTCGATGACCTGGCACGAGCGGGCGTTGACCGCCGGCAAGGTGCGGCCCCTTCTCGTCGTCGATCCGCAGGCGTCGACCGGCACGGTGATCTGCCTGGTCAACACGGAAGCGGCGGCGGAGCGGACTTTCCTCACCGACAGCGGCGCGTCCCTGCGCCTCTCCCCCGACGACTGGTCGGACGCCCTGCTGGACGGCGTCGGCCGGCTGCATCTCTCCGGCTATCTGCTGTTCTCGGAGTCGGGGCGGGCGCTGGTGCGCACGGCATCCGGGTCGGCACGCGCGCGGGGTGTCCCGGTGAGCCTCGATCCGGCGTCGGCGGGCTTTCTGGTGGAACTGGGCCTCCCCCGCTTCCTCAGCCTCGTCGCGGACGTGGACGTGCTGCTGCCGAGCCGTGACGAGGCGCGTCTGCTCACCGGGACGCAAGACGGGACCGACGCGGCGGCCGAGCTGAGCCGCCATGTGCCGCTGGTGGTCGCCAAGCAGGGGGCGGACGGCGCGCTGGTGGCCCGCGGGGGCACGGTCATCGCCCGGGTTCCCGCGGCCCCCGCGACTCCGCGGGACACGACGGGCGCCGGCGATGCCTTCACCGGTGCGTTCCTCGCCGCGCTCCTCGCGGGCGCCGACGCCGGGGTGGCGGCGGTCGAGGGATGCCGGGCGGGGGCCCTGGCCGTGGAACGGGTGGGCGGCAGACCTCCGACGCAGGAGGAGAGCACGGCGACGACGGACCGGACCGCCCGGGCGGGCTGAAGCCGCACGGCCCCGACCCCCTCCCATGCCGGGCGCTCCCGGTGGGCGCCGAGTCGTCCGTCCCCGCCGGTGTCCGCGCCCGCCGGTGTCCGTCCCCACCGGTGTCGGCCCCTGCCGATGTCCGTCCTCGCCGCAATCCGCCTCTGGCGATGTCCGCCGCCGCCCGATCCGTCCCCGCCGGTGGGGGCGTGCGCGCGTCTTCCGCGACGCGCACCTGCGCCCCTCGACAGCTCCTGCGGCTTTTGCGGCTTTTGCGGCTTTTGCGGCCTCGCTACTCCTTGCGTCCCCAGGCCGAGATCATCGGGGCCGTCGCCAGGTCCATGCTGCCCTCGGCGACGTTCGCCAGATGCCGGTCGATCTCCTCGTCCGTCGCGATGCCCGCCTCGACGAGCTGCTCGCGGATCTGGCGCACGGTCGCGGACTCCAGGGCGGCGCAGGCGGGCGAGGTGACGGGGAAGTAGGCGTCGGCCTCGACGCGGCGCAGCCCGGCCTCGCGCAGCAGACGCGGCAGCTTGCGGCCGTAGGAGAGGTCGGCGCCCCGGCCGGCGAGGAGCTGACGGAAGCCGTGCCGCAGACGGTTCGCGAGCTGCTGCTCGGGGCCGTGCTCGTCGGGGCAGAGCAGAGGCTGCAGGGCGGGGTCGGCGTCCTCGATCAGCAGCCGTCCGCCCGGGCGCAGAGCGCCTGCCATCGACCGCAACGCCCGCTCCCGGTCCGGCACGTGGACCAGCACGAGCCGGGCGTGCACGAGATCGAAGCCCTCCATCGGCGGTGCTTCGGCGCCGAGGTCGTGTACGCGGACCTCGACCGGCGGGCGGGCGGCCGACGTCAGCCGCGAGGTGTCGATGTCGGTCGCGAGGACCTTGCCCGTCGGACCGACCTTCTTCGCCAGCCAGGACACGACGGAGGCGCCGCCCGCACCGGCCTCCCAGCAGCGCCAGCCGGGCCCGACCCCGAGCCCTTCGAGATGACGGAACGTGGTGGGGTCGAAGAGGGAGGCGAAGGCGTCGAAGCGTTCCCCCGCCTCGGGCTGCCGGTTGTCGAGGAGGTATGCGTCGGATCGCGTCATACGTCGATCATCCCAGCCGGCAGACCCGCCGGAGGTGGTCGACGCGGCCGGGATCCCGTGTCGGGGAAGGCTGTCGGGGAAGGCGGGCGCGGCTCCCCTGAGCAGCCGGAAGTCCCGTCGTCCACAGGCGGGAACCAAGCGGAATCCTTCCCTTCCACAGGCTTGCCCACGGCATGCGCGGGCCTGGCAGACTGGCGCGGCAGGGCGCAGGTCGCGGCGCGGGAAGAATCACGCAAGGAGACCCGGATGACCATGGCGGGGAATCTGCGGAAGGTCACAGGCCTCGGGAGGGTCGGCGGCCTGCGCGGGGTGGCGAGGCTGGGGCGGCGGCGCCCTCGGGTCGACCTGAGTCATCACGCACGGTCCCCGCTGGGGTCCTCGGTGGTGAACTGCGTGACGTACCGGGACGGCATGCGGACCGAGCACGGCGTGGACCTCGTCGACACGGTGGAGCGGATGCGCAGGACCGGTCACGGCTTCGTGTGGCTCGGTCTGCACGAGCCGACGAACGACGAGTTCGCCGGTGTGGCCCAGCTCTTCGACCTGCATCCGCTGGCCGTCGAGGACGCGGTCGAAGCCCATCAGCGGCCGAAGGTCGAGCGGTACGGCGAGACGCTGTTCGCGGTGTTCAAGACGGTCTGCTACGTGGAGCACGAGGAGCTCACCGCGACCAGCGAAGTGGTCGACACCGGCGAGATCATGGTGTTCGTCGGACGGGACTTCGTGATCACGGTGCGGCACGGGCGGCACGGCTCGCTCGGACCGCTGCGCGAGGAGCTGGAGTCCGACGCGGCGCAGTTGGCCAAGGGGCCGTCGGCGGTGCTGCACGCCGTCGCGGACCATGTGGTCGACGACTATCTGCACGTCGTCGACGCCGTGCAGGCGGACATCGACCAGGTCGAGACGGACGTGTTCGCGGAGAACGGCGCGCGGGCCGACCCTGGGCGCATCTATCAGCTCAAGCGGGAACTCCTGCAGCTGAAGCGGGCGGTGGTCCCCCTCGGCCGTCCGCTGCTGGACCTCGCGGACCGGTCTATGCGGGTGGTCGACCCGGAGATACAGGCCTACTTCCGGGACGTCTCGGACCACCTGCTGCGGGCCACGGAGCAGATCGCGGCCTTCGACGAACTGCTCAACTCGATCCTTCAGGCGCACCTGGCGCAGGTCACGGTGGCGCAGAACGAGGACATGCGCAAGATCACGGCCTGGGCGGCGGTCATCGCCGTCCCGACGATGGTCTGCGGCGTGTACGGCATGAACTTCGACACCATGCCGGAGCTGCACTGGAAGTTCGGCTACCCCCTGGTCATCGTGCTGATAACCATCGGCTGCCGGATCCTGCACCGCGGCTTCCGGCGCAACGGCTGGCTCTGACCGCGGCGGCCAGGGGCGACGTCGGCCGTCATGCCGTGGCCGGCCCGCTCCTCGCGTAGACGCTCTCCGCCCAGGCGGCGATCTGGTCGTCGGTGAGGTGACGGGCGAGGTCGGCTTCGCTGATCATGCCCACCAGGCGTTTGTTCTCGATGACGGGAAGCCGGCGGATCTGGTGGTCCTTCATCTCCTGGAGCACCTCGCCGACGTCCGCGCCGGCGTCGATCCAGCGTGGGGTCCCGTGCGCCATGTCCCCGGCGGTGACCCGGGAGGGGTCACGGCCCACGGCCACGCAGCCGACCACGATGTCCCGGTCGGTGAGGATGCCGCAGAGCCGCTCGTTCTCGTCGCTGATCGGCAGCGCCCCGACGTTCAGCTCGCGCATCAGCTGGGCGGCGCGGTCGAGGGTCTCGTGGGCGGGGATCCACTGGGCGCCCCGGTGCATGATGTCTCCGGCGGTGGTCATGGCGTACCTCCCGGTGCCGGACGGCCGGCGCGGCGCGGGGGGCGACGCAGTCCCGGCGCCCTTCATTCTCGCCGCGGCGCCGGGCGCCCGCATCTCAACTCCGCTCTCAACTCCGCACGGCTCCTCGGGTCAAGAGGGCCCGGCGCCGTCCCCGCCGCGGGAGCGTCCCACCGGCGCGAAAGCCGGCCGCCCGGACCGGAAGTCAGCCGCCCCAGGCCGGGTGGCGGGGGTCGTCCGCGCGCACCAGCACGTCCGCGGTGGCGGCGGGGTCGGTCTCCTGGGCGTACCGCTCGAAGGCGGGCAGCGTCCAGTGGTCGGCCTCGGGGGTCCGGCGGCGCAGGGCGGCCGGGGAGAGGAAGGCGTGGACCGTCAGATCGAAGGGGAACCAATGCCGCAGAAGGAGTGGACCGTGCAGCAGCAGAAACCCTCCGTGGGGGAGGGGGACGTAGTCGCTGCGGGTGGCGCGGTCGGTGACGGGGTCCCGCAGGTCGGGCAGGATCCGCCCGTCGCCGTCGGCGTCGAGCGGATTGAACACCTCGCGCCACAGGGCGCCGGTGTCGAACCAGCCGTCGAGGTAGGCGTCCACGTCGTGGTGGCCGTACTCCAGGCGGAGGGAGGCCGGGCGCAGGAAGCCGTGCGTGTCCACGACACACGAGGGCCGACCGCGAGTGCGCAGCGCCTGCGCGACGCGCTCGGCGAGTTCTCCGGGGCGGGCCGCCGGCGCACCGTCGAAGGCGATCCGGCGCCAGGGGCTGCCGTCGTCCGGTTCCAGGTCGAGCAGGCGCTCGGCGAGGAGGTCGCCGAGCCGTTCCCAGGTGATCGCTTCGAGTCGCACACGGCCATGATGCGTCAGGCACGCGCGGCGGCGGCCCGCGGGCGGTCCCCGGTCCCCGGACCCCGCAGTCCGTCGGGCGACGAGCGGCAGGCGGCGGGCAGCGGGCAGCGGGCAGCGGGCAGCGGGCAGCGGGGACAACGCGCTCGTCGCGGGTGACGAAGGGAAGGGGGGAGAGGGCAGGTGGCAGGGAGACGGCAGGTGGCGGGGGAGGTGCCGCCACGCCGGGGACGGGGCATGAAGCCCGTATGGCAAGCGCAGCCCTCCCCGCCCCCGGACCGGGACCCGGAATCAGACCCGGAACGGCAGACGGCCCCAGCCCCGGACCCGGCCTCGGGCCCGCACCCGCACCCGGGTCTGTGGTCGGTGTCGGGTCCGGCCTCCTGGCCGTCCAGCCTCTGCGGCGGAAACACTGCGCCGGCTGCCGACGTGGGCCGCTGCCGATGCTGGTCCTGGAGGACGCCGCACCGCGCTGCCTGGACTGCGCCGACCTCGGGCACCTGGTGTTCCTGCCGCGCGGCGACACGGCGCTGACACGCAGGTCACGGGAGGAGAGCGGGCTGTCGGTGGTGGTCGTCCGGTTCAACCGCCGCAAGGGCCGGTACGAACGCCAGGGCGTCCTGGTGGAGGAGGCGGCGCTCGCCCGCGCCGAGGAGCGGTGCCTGGCGGACGCGGAGGCCCGTCGCCGGCGTCGGGCGCGCGACGCCCGGCTGCGGTCGGCGCAGGACGCGTACTTCGCGGAGTCGTTCGCGGCCGAGATCCTGCGGTTGTTCCCCGGCTGTCCGGCGGACCGGGCGCTCGGGATCGCCGCGCATGCCTCCCAGCGGGGCAGCGGCCGGGTCGGGCGCAGCGCCGCCGGGCGGGCCTTGTCCGAGGCGGCGGTCGTGTTCGCGGTCAGGGCGTCCGTCCGGCACCTCGACACTCCCTACGACCGGCTGTTGATGAGCGGCGTGCCACGGCACGAGGCGCGCCGCCGGATCGCGGCGGACGTGGAGACCGTCATCCGCACCTGGCGCGAGGAGCAGGACCTGCCGGACGTCCGAGGTGTGCGGGACGTCCGGGATGTGCGGACGGCCCGGGACGGCAGCGCGGCATAGAGCGGGTCCGGCGATCACGAACGGGTTCTCACTTGAGGTGGGAGGCGGTACCGGGCAGGATCACGCTCGACGGGCGGGAGTTGACGTTGTCATGATCGAGGGACCGTATGTGCTGCTCGCGGTGCTGGGCGCACTGACGACGGGGCTGATGGCGGGGGTCTTCTGCGCCTTCTCCGTCCTGGTGATGCGCGGGCTCGCCGCGTTGCCGCCCGCGCAGGGCGTCGCCGCGATGAACGCGATCAACGCCTCGGCGATGACACCGGTGTTCATGACCCTGTTCCTCGGCTCCGCGGCGCTGTGCGCGGTGATCACCGTGGTGACGTTCGTGCTGTGGCCGGACCATGGGACCGCCCGCCTGCTGGTGGGCAGCGCGCTCTACCTGTGCGGCGCGTTCGGGGTGACCGTCGTGGCGAACGTGCCGCGCAACGAGGCGCTGACGCGCAAGGACCCGGGCACGCCGGAGGCCGTCGCGTACTGGCCCGTCTACCTGCGTGAGTGGACGCGGTGGAACCATGTGCGCACGCTGGCGTCCGCGGCCTCGTCGGCTGCGTACCTCCTCGCCCTCGTCTGACCGAGGCGCCCCCTGATCCGATCGCGGCGCCCCCCTGATCCGACCGAGACGCCTCTGTCACTCCCCTCTGCGTGCGGGGGCGGCAGAACGTATCGTGGCCAGAGAGTGCCGCCCGACGACGCTCGGCCTGTCGTACGCGTACGCAAGGGGCACGCCCATGGCCGATCCCAAGGGATTCATGACCACACCGCGCCGGGACTGGCCCCGTCGACCGGTCGGGGAACGGGTCGCGGACTGGGACGAGGTGTACGTCCCCGGGGCGTTGCTGCCCCTCATCAGCGAGCAGGCCGACCGGTGCATGGACTGCGGCGTGCCGTTCTGCCACGAAGCCTGCCCGCTCGGCAATCTCATCCCGGAGTGGAACGACCTGGTGTCGCGGGAGGACTGGCGGGCCGCCGCCGAGCGGCTGCACGCGACGAACAACTTCCCCGAGTTCACCGGCCGGTTGTGCCCGGCGCCCTGCGAGGCCGGTTGCGTCCTGGCCATCAACCAGCCCGCCGTCACCATCAAGAACGTCGAGGCGGCCATCGCCGACCGGGCCTGGGCCGACGGTCTGACGCCGCCGCGGCCGCCGGACCGGCTGTCGGGGAGAACGGTGGCCGTGATCGGCTCCGGGCCCACCGGACTGGCCGCCGCACAGCAGTTGACCCGGGCCGGGCACACGGTCGCCGTCTACGAGAAGGACGACCGCGTCGGCGGACTGATGCGGTACGGCATTCCCGCGTTCAAGATGGAGAAGCTGCACCTCGAACGACGGATCGAGCAGATGCGGGCCGAAGGCACGAAGTTCCGCACCTCGACCACCGTCGGGCGGGACGTCATGGCCGCGGATCTGCGGTCCCGCTACGACGCCGTGGTGATCGCCACCGGGGCCACCGACTGGCGTGAACTGCACGTCCCGGGGCGGGAGTTGACCGGCATACACCAGGCGATGGAGTATCTGCCGCTGGCCAACCGGGTGTGCGAGGGGGATCTGGAGACGTCCCCGATGTCCGCCGCCGGGAAGCACGTGGTCATCGTGGGCGGCGGCGACACGGGCGCCGACTGCCTGGGCACGGCGGTGCGCGAGGGCGCGGCGTCCGTGACCCAGCTAGACATCTACGCGCAGCCCGGCGCGGAGCGCGACGAGGACGCCGATCCCTGGCCGACGTATCCGAAGGTCTACCGTCTCTCGGCGGCGCACGAGGAGGCGCGCGATCTACGGTCCGCGCCGGTCGCGGACGCGGACGCCCGGCTGTTCGCCGCGTCCACGCTGCGTTTCTCCGGGGACGGGGCCGGTCATGTGCGGTCCCTGCATCTCACGGAGGTGGACGCGCGACGCAGGCCGCTGGCGGGCACGGCTCGCGAGCTCCGCACCGATCTGGTGCTGCTCGCCCTGGGCTTCTCCGGACCCGACCGGGAGGACGGACTCGTCGAACAGCTCGGGCTGGCCCTGGAGCCGCGCGGGACGATCGCGCGGGACGCCGATTTCGCGACGAACGTCCCCGGCGTCTTCGCCGCGGGGGACGCGGCCCGCGGCCAGTCGCTGATCGTGTGGGCCATCGCCGAGGGACGGGCGGTGGCGGCGGCCGTCGACCGTCGGCTGACGGGCGTCTCCCGGCTGCCCGCGCCGATCGGCCCGTACGACCGGCCGATGAGCGTCTAGCCGTCCCGATGCGAGGTGCGGATCTGGATCGGCTCGACGAGGGCCGGGCCGAGACTCCCGCAGGGCGAGGCTCCCGCGGGGCGAGGCTCTGGCGGGGCGAGGGAAAGACCGCCGGTAAGGTGCGTTCTCATGGCGGATTCATGGGTCGATTCCGCGCAGCGGATCGGCGCGGACCTGCATCTGGAGCTGTCCGGTCCGGGCGGGCGGCGAGCCGCGCTGATCCGGGCCCTGCGCGAGGCCGTGCGCGGCGGACGGCTCCCCCCGGGAACCCGTCTGCCGCCCTACCGTTCACTCGCCGCCGACCTCGGCGTCGCCCGCAACACGGTGGCCGACGCGTACGCGGAACTGGTCGCGGAAGGCTGGCTGACCGCCCGGCAGGGCTCCGGCACCCGGGTGGCCGAACGGACCGAACGGGCCGAGCGAGCCGAGCCGCTGCGCCGGTCCGCGCGCGTGGCCGTCAGGACGCCCGCACGCGCGCACGGCCCGCGGCACGATCTGCGGCAGGGCGTTCCGGACGCCTCGTCGTTCCCGCGTGCGGCCTGGCTGGCCTCCTACCGGCGCGCCCTCCGACAGGCGCCCGCCGAGGCGTTCGGCCCCGGCGACCCCGCCGGCCGCCGGGAACTGCGGGAGGCCCTGACCGAGTACCTGGCACGCGCGCGCGGGGTGCGCACCGTGCCCGAGCACCTCGTGATCTGTTCGGGCTTCGCTCACGCACTGCGTCTGCTGTTCACCCCGGGCAGCGGGGTGCTGCGCGGTCCGCTGGCCGTGGAGGCCTACGGGCTGGGCTTCCACCGGGAGCTGCTGGCGACGGCGGGCGTGCGGACGACGCCGCTCCCACTGGACGGGGACGGGGCGTGCGTCGAACGACTGGGGCGCGAGCGGGCGGTGCTGCTCACGCCGGCGCACCAGTTCCCGACCGGCGGCCCGCTGCACGCGAACCGCCGGGCGGCGGTGGTCGACTGGGCGCGCACGCGCGGCGGGGTCGTCATCGAGGACGACTACGACGGGGAGTTCCGCTACGACCGCAAGCCGGTCGGGGCGGTCCAGGGACTCGATCCCGAGCGGGTGATCTACATCGGCTCGGTCAGCAAGAGCCTGTCGCCCGCGTTGCGCCTCGGGTGGATGGCGCTGCCCGAGCGGTACGTGGACGGGGTCCTCGCGGCCAAGGGCGAGCGGGAGGCGTGGGCCAGCGTTCTGGACCAGCTCAGCCTGGCCGACCTCATCGCGTCCGGGTCGTACGACCGTCACGTGCGGCGTATGCGGCAGCGGTACCGCGGTCGCCGGGACCGGCTGGTCGAGGCGCTCGCCGCGCAGGCGCCGCACGTCGAGGTCACCGGGGTGGCGGCCGGTCTCCACGCGGTGCTGCGGCTGCCGCCGGGCACCGAGCGGTCGGCCCTGAAGGCCGCCGTGCCTCGCCGGACCCGATGCGGTAGGCGCGGTCGGTGGCCTGGTCCTCGACGGCCGGGTTCCACCAGCGGTCGTAGTGCACGACGTGAGTGGCGCGGGTGAGGTTGAG
>NZ_JBEPBI010000078.1:0-34277 GCF_040299045.1 Streptomyces sp. NPDC001027 | reverse complement strand
GCCGCCGTCGCCGAGCGGCTGCGGGCCCGGGGCTGGCGTCGCTGCGGCGACGACGGGAGCGGCGGGGACGGCGACGCCCAGCCCCGGCACGTCTTCCAGGTGCCGCTCGCCGGACGCACCCCACAGGACCTGTGGTCCGGGCTCAACCAGGAGTGGCGACGCAATGTGCGCCGGGCGCGCAAGGAGGGCGTGGAGGTGGTGGTCGGCAGCGCGGCGGACCTCCCCGGCTTCCACCGGCTGCTCGGCGTCACCGAGCGGCGCGACGGCTTCCGGCTGGGCCGCTCGCTCGCCTACTACGAGCGTCAGTACGCGGCGCTCAACGCCGAGGAGCCGGGCCGCATGCGGCTGTACCTCGCCCGTCACCGGGGAGAGGTCCTGGCCGCCCACACGCTGATCACGGTCGGCCGGCGGGCCTGGTACCAGACCGGCGCCTCCGCCGACCACCGGCGCGAGGTCCGGCCCTCCAACGCCCTTCAGTGGCGCATGCTGTTGGACGCCCACGCTCTCGGCGCCGACGTCTACGACATGCGCGGGGTACCCTCCACTCTCGATCCCGACGAACGTGCGTACGGACTGCTGCGCTGGAAGCTCGGCACCGGAGGACAGGTCGTCGAGACGCTGGGGGAATGGGAGAGACCGATGACCGGCAGCGCCAACCACGCGCTCCACCGTGCCTTCCAGGCATACCTGAACCGCCGATGAAGCGGACGACACCACCCCCGACGACACCGGCGACACCGACCACGCCGACGGTGTCGACCACGCCGACGGCGACGGAGGCGCCGGGCGCGATGAAGACGCCGGGGGCCAAGACGACGGGGGCGAAGACGGCGTCCGCGGGACGCAGCAGCGCCGTCATGGCCGCAGGGTCCGTGGTCTCGCGGGCCACCGGCTTCGTCCGGTCCGCCGTGGTCGCGGCGGCGGTGGGCGCCATCGGGCCGACCGCCGACGGTTACGCCGTCGGCAACGCCCTGCCCACCATCGTCTACATGCTGCTCCTCGGCGGCGCGCTGAACGCCGTCTTCGTGCCCGAACTGGTCAAGGCCGCCAAGGAACACGACGACGGGGGCGCGGCGTACACCGACCGGCTGGTCACCGTCTGCGTCGTCGCCCTGCTGGCGATCACCGCGGCCGCGGTGTGGGCGGCTCCCGCGATCGTCGACGTGTACACCGACTACACCGGCCCGCAGGCGGCCATGACGATCGCCTTCGCCCGCTACTGCCTGCCCCAGATCTTCTTCCTCGGGCTGTTCACGCTGCTCGGTCAAGTCCTCAACGCACGCGGCCGGTTCGGCGCGATGATGTGGGCGCCGGTCCTGAACAACGTCGTCGTCATGGCCGTCTTCGGCGGGTACCTGGCGCTGGCCCTCGGCGGCGGGGACACGCTCACCGCGACCGAGACCGCCGTGCTCGGCTGGGGCACGACCGCCGGCATCGCCGTCCAGGCGCTCGCCCTCGTCCCCGCGCTGCGCGCGGCCCGCTTCCGCTGGCGGCCCCGATTCGACTGGCGCGGCAGCGGACTGACCCGTCCGCTGCGCTCGGCCGGCTGGCTGGTGCTGCTGGTGCTGGTCAACCAGGGCGCGTACTGGGTCACCACCCGGCTGGCCACGACCGCGGGCCTCGACGGCGGACCCGGATACGGCGCGTACAACAACGCCTACGTCCTGTGGGTCGTCCCGCACGGCATCGTCACCGTCTCCGTGGTGACCGCGCTGATGCCCCGGATGAGCGCGGCGGCCGCCGACGGCGACACCGCCGGCGTGCGCCGCGACGTCTCCCACGCCCTGCGCCTCAGCGCCTCGGCCGTCGTACCCGCCGCCTGCGCGCTGTTCGCGCTGGCCCAGCCGGTCATGGCTCTCGTCTTCGGATACGGCAGGACCAGCGCCGACGACACGGTCGCCATGGCGGGGATCCTGATGGCCTTCGCGCCGGGACTCGTCGCCCTGTCGGGCCAGTACGTCCTGTCCCGCGCCTTCTACGCGCTCTCCGACACCCGGACGCCGTTCCTGCTGAACCTCGTGATCGTCGCCCTCAACGCGGCCCTGTCCCTGGCCGCCGCCCACCTGCTGCCGGCCCGCTGGGCGGTCACCGGCATGGCGGCGGCGTACTCGCTGGCGCTGTGCGCGGGCTGGGCGGTGACCGGCCGGGTGCTGAGCCGCCGGCTCGGCGTCGCCCGCCCCCTGCGCTCGTCCGCCGTCGGCGCGCAGGGACGGCTGCTGCTCGCCGCCGTCCCCGCCACCGCGCTGGGCCACTTTGCGGCCCTGGGCGCGGCGGCCGCGGGCGCCCTGGCCGCCGCAACTGCCGGCGCCGCCGCCGTCGTCCTCACCTTCGCCCTGCTCGCCCGTCCGCTGCGACTCGCCGAACTCGACACGCTGCTGCGCGGCCTGCGTCGGCGAACGCGCCGGACCTGACCACCACCGAGGGAGAACCGCCGATGCCCCGCGTGCTCCTCATCGAGGACGACCCCGCCGTACGCGAAGGGGTCGAACTCGGTCTGCGCCGCCGCGGCCACGAGGTGCGGGCGGCCGCGACCGGCGAGGCCGGCCTCGCCGCGCTCGCCGAGTTCCGGCCCGACCTGCTGCTGCTGGACCTGATGCTGCCCGGCATGAACGGGGTGCAGGTCTGCCGGCAGGTCCGCGCGCGCAGCCAGCTGCCGATCATCATGCTCACCGCGCGCGGCGACGACTTCGACGTGGTCATCGGCCTGGAGGCCGGCGCCGACGACTACATCGTCAAGCCCGCCCGCACCGAGGTGATCGAGGCCCGCATCCGGGCCGTGCTGCGCCGCCTGGACGACGGCAACCCGGGCCGCCCCGCCATCGAGGTGTACGGCGCGCTCACCGTCGACCGGGTCGGGCTGACCGTCGCCAAGGCCGGCCGGCCGCTCGCTCTCGCCCCCTCGGAGCTCAAGCTCCTGCTGCACCTGTCCGCCGCCCCCGAGCAGGTCTTCAGCAGGCAGCAACTGCTGGAGCACGTCTGGGGGCACAGCTACCACGCCGACGCCCGCCTGGTCGACGCCTGCGTGGCACGGCTGCGCGGCAAGATCGAGGACGAGGCAGGCAGCCCGCGGTACGTCCAGACGCTGCGGGGCTTCGGGTACCGCTTCGGTCCGCTGTGATCGCCCGCCTCCTGCGCGGTCGCCCGCGCCGCGGCGACGACGACGAGGGACGAGACGACCGCCCGCGCGCCGAAGAGCGTTCGCGGGTAAGGGCGTTCGGCCTGCGCACCCGACTGCTGCTCGCCTTCCTGCTGGTCGCGGCCGTCAGCGCCGGCACCACGGCCGCGCTGACCTACCGTGAGGCCCGCAACGCGCTGCTGGAGACCGCCCAGGACACGGCGGTCACCTCGTTCCGCGAGCAGGTCCAGCAGACCGGCTTCTCCCTGCCCGTGCGCAGGGAGGGCCTGGAGGAGGTCCTGCGGGACATCGCCCGCAAGGGCAAACCGCACCCCTGGGTGGTGTTCGCCGAGTACGGCTCGCTGCGCGCCTCCTCGGGCGAGAACCCCGTCTCCACCGTCATCACACCCGAACTGCGGCGCGCCGCGCGGGCGGATCCGCACGGCAGCTTCGAGCGGGTCGTCAAGGACGGCGTCCCCTACCTCACCATCGCCATGCCCACCGTCTTCAAGGTGAGCGCGTCGAGCGTGCTGCCCAGCGGACTCGTCCTGTACGCCGTCATGCGGATGACCGACGAGCAGCTCAACGTCGACGCGCTCCTCACCGCCGCCCGGGACGGCGCCCTGCCCGGCCTCGTCGTCGCGCTGATACCCGCGCTGCTCGCCGCCCGCAGCGTGCTGCGCCCGGTGCGCGAACTGAGCCGGGCCGCCCGCAGCATGGGCAGCGGCAGACTCGACACCCGGATCCCGGTGCGCGGCAGCGACGAACTGGCCGACCTGGCACGCACGTTCAACGAGTCGACGGCCCAACTCGAGCGTTCCGTGAGGGAACTGCGCGAAGCCGAGGAACGCGCCCGCCGGTTCGCCTCCGACGTCTCGCACGAACTGCGCACCCCGCTCGCCGGGATGCTCGCCGTCACGGAGGTCCTCGACGAGGACGCCGACGACCTGGACGCCGACACCGCGCGGGCCGTCCGGCTGGTCAGCGCGGAGACCGGGAAGCTCGCCGTGCTCGTCGAGGACCTGATGGAGATCTCCCGCTTCGACGCCCGCGCGGCCGAGCTGAACACCGACGAGGTCGACGTCGCCGAGGCCATCGGCAAGACGCTGCAGCACCGGCACTGGACCGACGGCCGGGTCCGCGTCGAACTGCCCGGCGGCGTCCGCGCCCGCCTCGACCCGCGCCGCTTCGACGTGGTGATCGCCAACCTCGTCGGCAACGCCCTGCGGCACGGCGGCGCGCCCGTCACCGTGCGCCTGCGCACCGAGGCGCGCCCCGCGGGCCCGTCCGTGCTGGTCACCGAGGTCGTGGACAGCGGGCCCGGCATCCGCCCCGAGTCCCTCCCGCACATCTTCGACCGGTTCTACAAGGCCGACGCGGCCCGTACCCGCTCGGCGGGCAGCGGGCTGGGGCTGGCGATCACCCAGGAGAACGTGAAGCTGCACGGCGGAACGATCCACGCCGGGAACCTGCCGGACGGCGGCGCCGTCTTCACCGTCGAGATACCGCTCCACGCGGAGGAGGCCGGCGGATGAGGCGAGCGCGGACACTGCGCCGTGCCGCGGCCGTCGCGGTCGCCGTCGCGTGCGCCGCACCGCTGCTCGGCGGCTGCGGCATCCCGGAGACCGACGTCATCGAGGCGGGCGGTCCCGCCACCGTTCAGGCCTTCCTCACCCCCAGCACCGACGTGCTGCTCTTCTTCCGCTCCCCCGACGGCATGGTGCGGCCGGTGATCCGGACGGTGCGGATCTCGACCGTGCCCGTCGGGTCGGGTGCGGCGCACGGGAGCTCCGCCGGGCAGGCGGCGCCGCTGGTGACGGAGCGGGTCGTCATGATGCTGCTCGCCGGCCCGCAGGAGGAGGACCGTGCCGCAGGCCTGGACACCGCCCTTCCCGCCGCCCTGCCCGGCGTGCCGATCCGGATCGGGCCCGCGAAGGACGGCACGGCCACGGCCCGCGTGCCCCTCGCCCTCGACGGACTGGACGACACCGCGCTGCGTCAGCTGACCTGCACGATCGCCTACGGCCTGGACGTCGACGGCCGGACCGTCGTGGAACTGACGGGACGGGACGGCGCGTCGACGTCCGGGACCTGCGGCCTCGCCCCCGGCAGCGCCGCCGGCGCCGTCGCCCGCTGACGCGACGGCGCCGGGATCGACGTCGGGATCGGCGTCGGGATCGGTCTGCTGCGGGCGGGGCTACCAGGCGAGGGCGTCCGCCGCGTTGTCCTGCCAGTAGGTGACGGTCGCGGCGCTGTTGAAGAAGACGCCGCCGTTCGGCAGGTTCAGGGTCTTCTCCCGGCCCGTCGCGTCGCCCTTCCGGTCGGTGAGGAACACGCCCAGGGTCTTCTCCGTCGCGCCTCCCTCGCCGTCGGGCGAGTACGTCAGGATGCCCGCGTACGCGCTCTGGCCGGGCTCGAGCGTCACCACGGACTGCGGCGTGCTGTCGTCGGCCCACGGCATCACGGCCTGGGCGTCGGCGCCGGCCCTCAGGTAGGGGGCGCTGTACGCGTAGCAGGGCGTGGCGCCCGTGTTGGTGGCCTTGAGCAGCAGGTGGTTGAGCGGGCGGGCCGCCTCGGCGACGGTCAGCCGGGTGTTGGCCGTGGTGCAGGTGACGATCGAGGAGGCCTCCTTCGTCGCGGCGGACGCCGTCTGAGCGGCGGCCTGGACGCCGACGAGCGCGAGGGCGGCGACGACCACCGAGGAGGCGGCTGCGCGGTGGAGGGAGCGAGGGGCGGTACGCATGGAAGAACTGCTTTCTCTCGTACGGGGCGTGCCGGTGGGCCGCCGGAAGTGCGGTCTGCGCAGGCGCAGTCGCGCAGGCCCGATCACCGGGTCCGGCGAGGCGCCGTGCTTGGATGACGCAAGCCTGTGCCGTGCGGCGTCCCATCCGCCATGCCCTGGGAGATTTCGGGACGGCGGGATGCGCGAGCCGGCTCTCACCTGGAGAAACGCGACCCTCCTGGGATGTCGAACGGAATGGAGGACTGGTGATGGCGGCGGAAGAGATCGCGGAAGAGACCGCGGAGTTCGCGGCGCTGATGCGCGAGTTGAAGCAGCGGTCCGGGCTGAGTTACGAGGCTCTGGCGAAACGGGCGCACATGAGCACCTCGACGCTGCACCGGTACTGCAAGGGGGAGGGCGTGCCCGGTGACAACGCGACCGTCGCCCGCTTCGCCCGGGTGTGCCGGGCGACCCCGCAGGAGCTGGTCGAGTTACACCGGCGCTGGGTCCTGGCGGACGCGGCACGCGAACGCGCCCGGCGCGCGGCGGCGGACACGGAACGCGGCTCCGCGCACCGGGACCCCGCGCACCGGCCCGGAGCGGCCACCTCGGTCTTGAGCCCCGGCCCGGACGCCGGTCCCGGTCCCGGTCCCGACAGCCTGGCGCCGGGCCCGGCGCAGGCGCCCGCATCTGCACCCACACCCGCGACCGCGCCCACCACGAGCGGGCGGGGAGCGCCGGCCGGGGTCGTCGCCGAGCCGTCGCCGCAGCCGGCCGGCCCCGCTCGCCGTAGGCCGGCGCTCGTGCGGACCGCCCGCGGACGGTGGGCCCTGATCGCGGCGAGCACCGCCGCCGCCGTGGTCGTGACCACCGCGCTCACCTTCGATCTGACCGGTGCGGGGCCGGGACCGGCGGAGAACGCCCGGTCGACCGCCGCCGCGGCCTCCCCCGGACGGCAGCCCGCCGCCTCCCCGGCACACCCCTCGGCGCGGCCGAGCCCGTCCCCGGACCCTTCCGCCTCCGCGTCCCCCGGACCGGACCCGGGCGGCGACCGGGCCGGCGTCGCGGTTCCGCTGACGGTGAGCACCCGCACCTACGCCTGGGAAGACCCGCAGTGCGAGGGGAAGTACCTGGTCGACCGGCCTCCCGGCCAGGTCTCTCCGCCGGTGATGGGACAGGACCTGCCGGGCTGGGTGAAGGCGCACGGCGCCGTCGCCGCCGACGGGCAGCGGGTGGCGCTGACCGTCCAGGGCACCGGGGACGACACCGTCGTCATCGAGTCGCTGCACGTCCGTGTGGTCGACTCGGGCGCGCCCCCGGCCTGGAACGCGTACCTGGGGTCGTCGGGCTGCGGCGGAGGCGTGGAGACGAGGTCGTTCGGCACGGACCTCGACGCCGTCCACCCTGCCGTCGTGCCGAGGGCCGGCCAGCGCGGCGTCCCCTACAAGGTCAGCCGGTCCGATCCCGAGGTGCTGTACATCACCGCCCGGGTCCGCGCCCACGACGTGAAGTGGTTCGTGGAGCTGCAGTGGTCCAGCGGCGGCCGTCAGGGCACCGTACGGATCGACGACCACGGGAAGCCGTTCCGCACCAGCGGCAGCCGGGGCCGTCCCCTGCACGAGTTCCTGGTCGGCGGCACCGAGTGGATGCGGGTGGCGGAGAACACCGGCTAGTAGGTCCCCGGGCCGCCCGGTGCGGCGGTCCAGGCGATGTGCGGGGGCTCGACGCGTGCGCACAGGGGGCCGCCGTCCGCGTCGGTCAGGCCGAGCCGTCCGACCAGCAGCCCGTCGCGTGCCGCGGCGGTGAGGACGTCGTCGGGGACGCGGTCGAGCATGAGCTTGGCGCGGCGGAACATGGTGAAGACTCCGGCCTCGTCGACCGTCCCCCACGACAGGTAGACGAACCGCCGGCCCAGGCGGTGCTGCACGTACGGACCTGCGATCGCGACGCCGTCCGGTTCGGCGCTCGCGGTGCACTCCAGCGTCCAGGTCGCGGACGACGCGTCGCCGGGCTGCGGGTCGAGGAGTTCGGCCGGACGGTCCCGGCGCTGCACGGCGACGTGGATGTTGCCGTAGGCGGGCGTTCTGCCGTCGGCGGAGGCGGGACGGGTGAGGCCGGGCAGGTCGACGGCGTCGATGCGGATGCGCATGCCGGCCATCCTGAGCCGAGACCCCGCCCGCGTCCACCCGCACGGTCCTTCCCCGGCCCTGAAGCCCGAACAGGTCGCGTCGCCGGGGGATGCGTGCTGTCCTGGACATACTGGACATCGGCGCGGACTGCCGGCTGCGCCGCAGGAGTACACGCCATGCGTCCCATCCGGAGCTCCCTCTTCGCACCCGCCCGGTCGCCCGCGCCGACCGGAGCCGGCGGGGCCCTGCTGCCGGCGAGGGATCTCGCGCTCGCCTGGTTCCTGGTCGTTCTGATCGCGGCGCCCGCCTGGGCGCTGACGATCGGGCAGGCGCGGGACATGGGGGTCGAGGCCGGGACGATGGGAATGGCGCTGCCGCTGTTCCTGCTGCTGTGGGTGACGATGATGGCGGCCATGATGCTGCCGTCCATGGCGCCGGTGGCCATCACGTGGGTGCGCGGAATCGGCCGGCAGTCCTCCGGCTGGACGCGGACCCTGCGGACCGCCGGGTTCGTCTGCGGATACCTGCTGGTGTGGACCGCTTTCGGACTGCTCGCCTACGCGGCCCTGGCCTTCACCGGCGACCTGGTGGACGACCGTCCGACCGCGGGACGCTGGATCGGCGCGGCCGCCTTCCTGCTCGCGGGCCTCTACCAGCTCGGCCCGCTCAAGTACGTCTGTCTGCGGCACTGCCGCGACCCCATGGCGCACCTCGTGCGGTACGCGGGGTTCCGGCGACCGGCCCGCGATCTTCGGGTGGGCTGTCACCACGGCGCCTACTGCGTCGGCTGCTGCGCGGGACTGATGGTCGTCCTGATCCCGCTCGGCGTGATGAACGTGGCGGCGATGGCCGGACTGGCTGTGGTGATCTTCGTGGAGAAGCTGTGGTCCCGTGGTGCGCTGCTCGGCCGGGTCGTGGGCGTCGCGTTTCTCGTCCTCGCGGTGCTCGCACCGTTCCAGGACTGGCTGCTGCCTGGGCTGCAGGCGCCGATGCCGTCGATGGACGGCATGTGACGAGCTCCGCCGCCGGGCCGCCGAGCCGTCGCCGGGCCGTCGCCGGGGTCGAGAGCGCGCGGCGGTTCTCGATCAGTCAGGACTCAGGACCGCTCCAGTCGAAGGGGAAGTGCTTGCTCGACTTGCCCGAGCGCTCCCAGGAGAAGCCGAACGCGTCGGCGCGGTCGTCGGTGGCCCGTCCCCAGGTGGCGACCTGGCCGGGGCCGACCTCGGCGCCCGGTGCGTTGTGGACCTGGACACGTGCGCCGTCCGCGGTCGTCGGGCCGGTGAGCGCCTCGGCGGCGGCCGTGACCCGGCCGGGTATCTCGGCTCGCCAGGCGCCGAGGTCCTCGTCGATCTCCACGTGGATGGGGGCGGTGTCCATGCCGCGCATCTCGGCGTGGAACATCTCCCCGAACTGCGCCGGCCAGCCGCCCGCCTCACCGCCGAAGATCGCTCCCAGCGCACCGCGTTGCCGCTCGTCGGCGCGCTCGTCGAGGAAGACCGCGGCAGACGGGTCGGTGTGCGTGCCCGCCCACGGATTGCCGGTGAAGGAGGCGAGCATCAGGACGTTGAGACCGTCGAGCCGCACGTCGCCGAAGCTGCCCTCCCGGATGTGCCAGACCAGCACGCCGTCGCAGTCGCCCTCGGTCGGGGGCTGCGCAAACGTGCAGGGGCACGGTATGGCGCACTTGCACACGTCGAACCAGTCACCGGTCAGGCGCCAACGCGTACCGGTGGTGACCTGCTCTGTCATCTCGCATCCCTCCTGCCGGGCCCCAGAGGGCCCACTCGGAGTGGCGAGACCGCATGTCCCGAGCCCACTCCGGGATCGCGAAGCGGCCTCTCCTCCAGCTTGCACCTCCCACGCCCGCATCGGAACCCGCCAACCCTCCCGCCCTCGCCGCCGTCGCCGCCTGACTGAGGTCTTTCGGCCCGCCGACCCCATGAGGGCGGCTACCTGTCGTGGCTGGAAGTCCGCTCATGGAGCGACGACGTCGAGGTGACACGGTCTGCCGCACATCGCTGGCTGCAGCCACGCTCCTGATCCCGGACAGCGAGCGCCCAGCGGCCTCCGACCTGCACGACACCAAGAGCCGACCGACATCACGAGTTCAAGTTCCGTCCCGTCCGTCCCGCGCCCGCCGGCCCCCTCGCACCCGGCCACGGCGACGGCCTCCCCCGAACCGCCCGCTCGCGCCCCGCTCCCAACGGTTCCGCGGCCACGACCGCCGCATCCACCTCGCCCGATCGCCCGCTCGCCCGTCCGCCCCGTCGGCGTCGCCCTCCTCCGGGTCCGCCGGACCCCCTGTCCGGCGGACCCGAGCTGTCGGGGCCGCCCGACGCGCCCGCGCCCAGCGACTCCGCCTCCCTCGCGGGGCGGCGGGGGGAGGTCCGGCAGGGACCCGGCCGACCGGCCGACCCCGTCGGCTCACCGTCCTCCACGAGCCCGCTGGAGCCCGCTCGTACCAGAACGGCAACAGAGAAGGAGCCCGCCGATGAGTCGGACGAGGGGGTCGAGGTGGTACCCGAGACGGACGCACCGGCCGCCGAGAGTTTGCCCGCGGGGCTGCCGACGGCCGCCCACCGAACCGGCGCCGAGGCCCCCCTCGACCTCTCCGACCGGCGGATTCCCGTGCTGACACTGGGCGTGGGGCTGGCTCCGGCGGGCCTCGGCATCGGCTTCATCGTGGTGCGGACGCGCCGCCGCTGAGCGGCGCGCAACGGACCGGGTCCCCCTTGAGTCGGACCTCCGGCGTCCGCCTCAGGACGCTTGTCCCCACGGACTTACTCGGTATACATACTCGGTATGTCCATCCGTCACGGGCTTCTCGCCCTCCTGGAACGCGGTCCGCGCTACGGCTCACAACTCCGTACGGAGTTCGAGTCCCGCACCGGCTCGACCTGGCCGCTCAACGTGGGTCAGGTCTACACGACGCTCAGCCGGCTCGAACGCGACGGCATGGTCGTGCAGGACGGCGAGGACGAGGCCGGCCACACGCTCTACGCGATCACCGACAGCGGTCGCGTCGAACTGCGCAGCTGGTTCGAGAACCCCGTCGACCGCACCAGCCCGGCCCGTGACGAGCTGGCCATCAAGCTGGCCATGGCCGTCGGGGCGCCCGGGGTCGACATCCGTGACGTCATCCAGTCCCAGCGCAGGCACAGCGTGAAAGCCATGCAGGACTACACCCGGCTGAAGGCGCAGGCCCTCACCGCCGTGGAGAAGAACGGGGCCCGGGAGCGGGACGACATCGCCTGGCTCCTCGTCGTGGAGCAGCTGATCTTCCAGACCGAGGCCGAGGCGCGCTGGCTCGACCACTGCGAGTCCCGGCTGATCCGTCTCTCGTCGACCGCCCAGGCGGCGGGGCCGGAGCCGGCCTCGCCGGGGGCGGTAGCGGGAGCGGCGGGGACGGGGGCGCGGGCGGGGGCCGGGGCCGGGGCAGGGGAGGCCGCACGCCACCGCCCGTGACGTCCGTCCTTCACGACCGGCCCTGAGCACCCGAACAACCGGACCCACAGGACCGACCGAGTCCACCGTCTCCACCCGACCCACCGGCTCCACCCGACCCACCGGCTCCACCCGACCCACCGGGTCGACCCGACCCACCGGCTCCACCCGACCCACCGGCTCCACCCGACCCACAAGAAGACTCCGAACCACCCGACCAGACCCATACCGTACGCACGGCGCTGCCAAGGACCGTCCGTCCGTCGCACCGACGTCCGGCCGTTCGCCGGCGTACGCCCGAGGGGGAACCATGTCCACACAACAGCAGCAGCCCGTGCTGAGCCTGCGGAACCTGACCCGCGTCCACGGCTCCGGCGCCACCGAGGTGCACGCCCTGCGCGGCATCGACCTCGACGTCCACCCCGGTGAACTCGTCGCCGTCATGGGCCCGTCGGGCTCCGGCAAGTCCACCCTGCTCACCATCGCGGGCGGCCTCGACAACCCCACCTCCGGGCAGGTCTTCGTCGAGGGCACCGACATCACCGCCCTCGGCATCAAGGGGCTCGCCGCCCTGCGCCGCCGCAGCATCGGCTACGTCTTCCAGGACTACAACCTCATCCCGGCCCTCACCGCCGCCGAGAACGTGGCCCTGCCCCGCGAACTGGACGGCATATCGGCCCGCAAGGCCCGCACCGAGGCCCTCGCCGCCCTCGCCGAGATGGACCTCGGCCAACTCGCCGACCGGTTCCCCGACGAAATGTCCGGCGGCCAGCAACAGCGCGTGGCCATCGCCCGCGCTCTCGTCGGCGACCGCCGGCTCGTCCTCGCCGACGAGCCCACCGGCGCCCTCGACTCCGAGACCGGCGAGTCCGTGCTGGCCTTGCTGCGCTCCCGCTGCGACGCCGGAGCCGCCGGCGTCATGGTCACCCACGAGCCGCGGTTCGCCGCCTGGGCCGACCGGGTCGTCTTCCTGCGGGACGGCGCCGTCGTCGACCAGACCATGCGCAGCGACGCCGACTCGCTCCTGACCGGCCGGGCGGCCCAGCGGTGACGACCTGGTTCCACTCCTGGCGGGCCGCGGTCCGCATCGCCCGCCGTGACGCCTGGCGCTCCAAGGGCCGCAGCTTCCTCGTCCTCGCCATGATCGCGCTGCCGATCCTGGGCGTGAGCGCCCTGGACCTGACCCTGCGCAGCGCCGAACTCACCCCCGCGCAGCGGATGGAGCGCACCCTGGGCGCCGCCGACGCTCGCTTCTCCGACGCCCGAACGGCCGGCGTGGCCGTCCTGCAGGACCCCGAGGGCGAGAAGCACACCCCGGCCGGGGACTACGACTCGCCGGGCAAGTCCTGGCCCGACGGCCCGACCGATGTCGCCAAGAGCATCCCGGCCGGTTCGACGGTGCTGACCGACAGCATCGGCAGCGCCAAGCTGACCACCAGGCACGGTCTGCTCCAGACCGAGGTCCGTGAGCTGGCCGCCGACGATCCCGTCGCCCGGGGCATCCTGCGGCTGCAGGAGGGCCGCTTCCCCGAGAAGGACGACGAGATCGCCGCGACCACCCGATTCCTGGAGAGCAGCGGGCTGTCCGTCGGCTCCACCCTCACCGCCCGCGGCTTCGACCGCACCTATGTGATCAGCGGCTCGTACGAGTTGCCCAGCGACCTCACGGCACAGCAGGTCAACGCCCTGCCGGGGGCCTTCCTCGCGCCGTACGCCAAGGCGGTCGAGAAGGCCGGACTGTCGAAGCCCGACATCTCCACCACCTACCTGGTGAAGAAGGCCGGTGGTTTCACGTGGAACACGGTCCAGGCGATCAACGCCAAGGGTGTCGTGGTCACCTCGCGCGTCGTGGTCCTCGACCCGCCCGCCGACTCCAAGGTGCCGCTCTACCAGAAGGAAGGCTGGGGCACCTACGAGAGCAGCGGGGGCGCCGACGCCGCCGCGCTCGCCGCCGTGGGCACGGTCGTCGGCCTGGCGATGCTGGAGATCTGTCTGCTCGCCGGTCCCGCCTTCGCCGTCGGCGCCCGTCGTTCCCGCCGCCAGCTGGGCCTGGTCGGCGCCAACGGCGGTGCCCGCAGCCACATCCGGGCCATCGTTCTCAGCGGCGGTCTGGTCATCGGCATCGCGGCGGCCCTGGTCGGCATCGTCCTCGCCCTGATCCTGACCTTCGCCCTCCGGCCGCTCCTAGAGGACTACATGGGACAGCGGTTCGGCGGCTTCACCGTCAGGCCGCTGGAACTGCTCGCCATCGCCGCGCTCGCCGTCCTCACCGGCCTGCTCGCCGCGATCATCCCGGCCGTCACCGCCTCCCGGCAGACCGTCCTGGCCTCCCTCACCGGCCGTCGCGGCGTGCGCCGCAGCAACCGCGTGCTGCCGCTGATCGGCTTCGGCGCTGTTCTGCTCGGCGCGGCCATCGCCCTGTACGGCTCGGTCGTCTCCGACCAGTTCGTGCTGGTCGCGGGTGGCTCGGCCATCGCCGAGCTGGGCGTGGTCGCCATGACGCCCGCCCTGGTCGGCCTGTTCGGCCGGGCCAGCCGCTGGCTGCCGCTCTCGCCGCGCCTCGCCCTGCGGGACGCCGTCCGCAACCGGGGCCGTACGGCACCCGCTGTCGCCGCCGTCCTGGCCGCCGTCGCGGGCACCGTCGCCGTCTCGACGTACGCCGCGAGCCGCGACGCCCAGAGCCTGGCCGAGTACCGGGCCAGCCTGCCGTACGGGGCCGGCGCCGCGCTCGTCACCGAGGAGGGCGGCCGGGACGTCCCCGCGGTCCGCGACGCCGTGCAGCGGACGCTGCCCGTCGACGTCCGCGCCGACGTGTTCCGGATCGCCGTCGGCAAGCCCGGCTGCGCCCCGTACGGCGAGGGCGAGGGCTGTGGCCGCTTCGAGGTCGTCACCCCGCCGGCCAACGAGTGCCCGCTGTGGGTCAGCACCCCCGACGGCTCCGACCCGGCGGAGAAGTACACCAAGGAGCAGCGGCGCGCGCTCGCCAAGGACTGGCGCTGCCTCTCGCGCGACGGCAACGGCATCTACGTCGAGGGCGGTCTCCTCGTCGCCGACGCCCCGCTCCTGAAGGTCCTCGGCATCGACGACCCGGGCGCGGCCAAGGCCCTCGCCGACGGAAAGCTCGTCAGCTTCCACAAGCCCCAGGTCGACAGGAACGGCGCCGTCGGCATCAAGCTGATCACCGACCCGAAGGCCGCCGACCGCGCCGCCGAGCAGAACAAGCCGGTCCCGGGCGAGCTGAAGTCCTTCCCCGCCTACCAGGTGCCCGGCTCGCCCGACTCCTACGGAGTGCAGAGCGTGCTCAGCCCCGCCGCCGCCAAGGCCGCCGGACTGACCACTGTCCCCCTCGGCGCCTTCTTCAGCACCGACCGGATGCCGAGCACCGAGCAGCGGCAGAAGCTCGACGCCGAGATCGCCAAGCTCGGCAGCAACGTCGAGCTGACCGTGGAGCGGGGCTGGGTCGCCGAGAACGGGCTCGTCCTGCTCGCGCTGACCGTCTTCGCCGGCCTGGTCACCATCGGTGCGGCCGGCATCGCCACCGGTCTCGCCCAGGCGGACGCGGAGGCCGATCTCAAGACGCTCGCCGCGGTCGGAGCCCCGCCCAGGGTGCGTCGCATGCTCAGCGGCTTCCAGTGCGGTGTGGTCGCCGCGATGGGTGTGGTCCTCGGCTCGGCGGCCGGTGTCCTGCCAGCGGTCGGGCTGCGGCTCACCGAGGAGCGCGAGCAGATGCGCTTCTACCAGGAGGCTCTCGACAACGGCTGGGGCGGCGCCGGTGACGCCCCGCCGTACGTGCCGATCATCGTCCCCTGGGAGACGCTCGCCGCCCTCCTGGTGGCCGTGCCCCTCGGCGCCGCCCTGCTGGCCGCGCTGGTGACCCGCTCTCGCGGAGCGCTGGCCCGCCGCGCCGCGCACTGAGCCTCCGTCGCCCGACCGTGCCATGCCCCTGGACGAGGATGAATCACCCTCGTCCAGGGGCAGCAGACGGTCCCGCCCGAAGGGATGCTGCCCCAAGCCGGCCAGCGCTTCCGGGCCACCCCTACCTCAGGGCGCGACGGCGCGACGACCGCGTGAGCAGCAGCACTGGCGCACCTGACAACTGCTGCTCTGCTTACGCGACTTGGCAGACCCTCGCGCACCTCGCGACCCAGTCCACCGAAAGTGCGTCTCAGACAAAACCAAACCCCAGGTCACCGGACCTGGGGTTTCTTGTATGGAGAGGGTGACGAGAATCGAACTCGCGCCCTCAGCTTGGGAAGCTGCGATCATTCGAGGCCCGTTCGGGTGCTGACCTGGGCGAACGGCTGTGATGCAGCTGCGTCGGGCCCGGTTGCTTTCACCGTCGGTCTGTCGGGAATCAGCCCAGGGGCCTGTGCAAGTACCTCAAAGGTGCTGCTTCGCTGAGCCGACGAGTCGGCTGATGTGGTCACGGGTCCGTGCTCTCAGCTCGTCCAGCTCAGCCCTGGCGTCCGCCTTGGGCAGGTCCGTGATGTCCGCAAGCACGTCTTCCGCGGTCCGACTCAGCCGGTCGTCATCCGTCAGCATCTGCAGCCGGAAGAGGGCCTCCTGGGCGCTGGAGCGCAAGTCGTAGGCGCGGATGCGCACCGAGTCGGGGTCCTCCGGTGGTGGCTGCTCATGCTCACAGAACCACAGATGGACCAGGCAGCGGCGATAGTTGACCAGCGCGCCGGCGTAGGCGGAGAAGGCATCGAGTCGCTCCTGCCGAAGCTTCTCGCGGCGGGCGAACTGATGGCTCCTGTCGGTGCTGCGCTGCTGAAACGCCAGAGTGATCCCCGACCCAAGCAGTGTTCCGAGGACGGCTATGCCGCTGGCGATGATGGTCTCCACATCCCAAGCTGATCACGCATCGCCGTCCTCCGCGGGCCGTTACCGAACTCCGATGCCAACACGCTTTCCAACTGTGGTGGTGGTCTCCGGGGCATTGGACGGGGCCGTTCACCTGCGTTCATGGGCGGCCGGTCGTGTGGGCGGCTACCGGCTTCGGTCTTGTCTGAACGACCGTGAACGGAGCTGAATGAGACGGAAACTGAGATGGAGGGCGGGGCCGGGCTCGCTAGCATCGTCGCTGTTGAAGGGGGAGCCATGGCACTGGTCCGCAAGGGATCACGACGGATCGTCGTCGACGGCACGGCCTACCGCTGGCGGCTGCGAGGCCGGCCGACGTATTTCCAGGGCTTGGCCTGGTCGCCGTGCACGTTCGCGGTCGAGCATGCGGACACCCCGGGCATGACGCTCGTGGTCGCCACCGACCAGCCGCATCCGAGTAACTGGTTCGGCCGAGAGGCTGAGCCTGTACTGCCGTCCGATGTTGCCGCGGCTGTTCGACTTGCACTGCGTGAGGGCTGGAGTCCGACCGCTCCGGGCTCGGCGTTCCATCTCGACCAGTCCGCCGGCTTCACGCCTTCGCACTGAAGGAGAGGAATCGGAGCGCACTCTCAGTCTGAACTGAGTCGGGAGGTAACCGGTGTTGTACGCGCACGAGGTGGTCCTGAACGAGCTCGCGCAGGGGCTCAGGCCGACGGCCGAGGGTGTCGAGTGGTTCGAAGGCCGCGCAGAGGATGACCAACGCAAGGTCCTGCACGCGCTGGTGGAGTTCTGCGGGCAGGCCCGGGCCTGCGAGGACGATGTGCCGGAGAGCATCGCGCGTTCTGGCATTCGTCCCACTCACACGCCGGCGGTGATGCTCACGAAGTGGCGCTTCGGGATGGCAGGGCTTCCGGCTTATGAACTCACCAAGTCCTTCCGCGTGCTCGTCGCCCTCTTCAGCATCGCGGACTCTCGCAGGCGGACGCAGTATTGCGCCGATGGGTGCGGTCACGAGTGGCACAACCTGTCGGATCCGCGGTGGGACGCAACCTAGGTGTCTTCTTGCCCTGGGTCTTGCCGGGGATCTTGGCGGGCTGGGTCTTTGCTGGTCAGGGGCTGTGCGCGTGCGCCTGGTGGTCGTCATTGGCTACCGTCGAGCAACCTCGCACGGCCCAGGAACGGCCCAGGCGTGGATCACCTGAACGGCGTCAGCCGACGGACGTAGCCCGCCACTGTGCGGTGATGCACCCTTCTTCCATGTCCCACCACTTCTTGGCCACGCCGTGGTTGAGCAGCTTCTGCACTTTGGCGAGATCGGCGGTGGGCGGGACGTCCAGGGCGATCATGCGGAACCGTTCTATGCCCTCGCCGCAGA
Source organism: Streptomyces sp. NPDC001027 (assembly GCF_040299045.1). Lineage (NCBI taxonomy): Bacteria > Bacillati > Actinomycetota > Actinomycetes > Kitasatosporales > Streptomycetaceae > Streptomyces > Streptomyces sp. NPDC001027. Next base: position 16,668 of record NZ_JBEPBI010000078.1, on the reverse strand, counting down.
CTCCGATTTCGTGAAACGCGTTGAGCACGCTTTGCCGTGCAGCTCCTGAACCGCCGTCACGGAGCACGATGAGGCGGATGGTGCAGTTCTCGGAACGACGAACCACCTCGCCCGCCCATCGCACGCCTTCGTCATCGGGCTCGGTGGCTATGACGTCTCCGCAGGCGATGCCTCGGACGAACCAGGGGATGTTGTCGAGCCGTGCGGTGCCGTCGCCTTGGTCGACCGCCCACAGGCTCTCCACCGATGCCGGGGGCCAGTCATCTTCGATCTCAAGCCGGAAGTGCACCTTCACGTATGGGTCCTCGGGGTTCGTCATGGCGCCCAGCATGCACACCCCTGCCGCGCCGGCCGCAGGTGGGTAACCGGAGACGTCTGTTCAAAGTTGGACATGGGTCGCCCGGGCCTCTTCGGGTCCGTACCACTGGAGTGCCTGGCCGGTGACGGCGGCGACGCACTCGAAGTCGCGGTCGCGGTGCAGGAGGGGCAGTCCCTGCAACTCGGCCGTGGCGGCCACCACGAGGTCGACGGCTCCTGCGCTGCGGTGCTGTCCACGCTGGGTGAGGATCTCTTGGACGCGCCAGTCGCTGTCATAGGCACGGTCGTCGACCGGAACCCAGCTGAAGAGCAGGCGCAGGTCCCCGATGCCCTGTGTGCGGTCGGCGGCGGAGCGAACGCTGGAGAAGAACTCCGGCTCGGTGATGGGGCAGGTGGCGATGAGTCCAGCGGCTGCCACCTGGTCCCATCCGTACTGCTCGGCATCGCCGCGCAGAATGCGAGCGAGCGCGCTGGTGTCGATCAGGTCACTGGCGGTGGGCCGCCGTCGAGGCCGCCGCATAGCTGCCCCGGGTCCACGGATGGCGGAACCTGCACCTGTACCCGGGCGACGACCCCTCAGTGCTCATTCCGCGCATTTCGCGAGCCGTTCTGACGTGGGGCGTGTTCTTACGGCACCCCTACCCGGACCACGGCTGTGGCTGCGAGTGGGACGACACCTGGCGAATGGTCCGGGCACCCGACACCGAACCCGGCGCCGTCCCGATCACCACCATGCGACACCCAGCCGCATCGGCAACCGCCGCCGACATCCCCAACCCCGACGCGGGCAGCCCCGCCACCTGGGCAGCCTGACGCGGCTGAGCACGCGCAGAAAGGGCCCTGGCCTCCATCGCTTTGGAAGCAGGACGCTTCTTGCGGTTCCAGTGGACGCGCGACACCTGGGCCAACACCGAAGCGTCAACGCGGCGTTGTCGACCCACCCCGCCACCCAGGAGCGAGCCACCTCCCGCCGTATCCAGCACAAATTCTGGGCGGGGAAGGGTCCGGAAACGCTAGTCTCGCCCCCCGTGCCCACCGCAGTCCTGGAGACCTCATGGCAGGCGTGCTCCCGCAGCTCAAGCGTAAAGGCGCCAAGTCCAAGCCCGAAGTGGCTCCCGAAGAGGTCCTGTACACCGACACGGACCGCAGCGGGGACACCGCGGACCCGGATCTGTCGTCTCTGTGGTGGTACGACTCCGACTTCCGCCCCAAGGGCCGGAACTGGCCCCTCATCTGGGCGTACATCATCGAAGGCGGCGGGTCCACCAAGACCACCAGCGCCACGTCCATGGCCGTCATCGCCGCCTTGGACGGCTACCCAGGCGTTGTCTTCGACCTCGACGGCAACATGTCGGCGACCACCGTCCTCGGCTACGACGAGACCGCCCTCAAGGGCAAGAAGACCGTGATCGACCTGCTCTACGGCAGGGCCACCCTGGACGAGGTCGCGCTGCCCGCCCGCTACCGCATCGGCGACGGCGACGACCCCGAAGAGGACTTCGAGCCCATCGAGAACCTGCGCGTCGTGCCCGGCAGCCCCGCCATGGCCGACGCGGACCGCGCCATCGCAGAGGACGCGGACCGCAACGACTGGTTCGCCGAGATCCTGCACTCCTACAAGGGCGACGAAGCGGTCTTCCACCTGGACTTCCCGGCGAGCTACGGCAAGATGCCCCACTCCGTGCTGCGCACGCTGGACGAAGACGACTCCGTCATTCCGTCGATCAAGGCCGACCCCAAGGCCGTCAAGCTGGTCAGGCGGCTCACGGACGAACTGGAGCGAGTCCGCGACAAGGAGCGCGGCAGCCGGTCCGTCCCCGGCCGGCCGACGCTCAAGCACCTGATCCTCACCGGCACGTCGCCGCTGACCTGGACGGACCAGGTGGCAGCCCGCCGCGGAACGGCCGCGGCAGAGGCGATGTACAGCTCCGTGCTGCTGCCCTACATCCGGTACTCGGCAGACGCCGAGAAGATCTACGAGGACGCAGTTCCCCTGCCGATCCTCCTGCCCGACTCGGCGCCCTCCGTGGACTACCGGGAGGTGACGAGGCGCATGTGGACGTTCCCGTATCTCAACGAGTGTGGGTGCGACTACTGCCCGGAACCGGGTGCCCCGGTGTGATGCCAACCCCAAGGGCACCACCGCGATGTGGATCCGTGACCGCCTCGACGACCTCTGGAGTGACGCGGACTTCACCGCCTGGTACCCGCGTGACGGCCGCCCTGAGCTCTCACCCGCCCAGTTCGCCACCGTCTGCGTGCTGCAGTACGCGATGAACCTCTCCGACCGCCAGGCCGCCGAGGCGGTGCGTTGCCGAATCGACTTCACAATACGCACTCGGACTGGACCTGGACGATCCCGGCTTCCACCAGAGCGTCCTGTACGCCTTCCGCGACCGACTCGCCGAAGGCGACCGCGCCGACCGGCTACCGAGCCTCGCACTCACCCGGATCCGACGGGCCGGCCTGCTCAGGGGGCGCGTCACGCAGCGCACCGACTCCACCCACGTCCTGTCCGCCGCACGGGAGCTGACCCGCCTGGAGCTGGTGACCGAGGCGGTCCGCGCCGTGCTGGAAGAGGTGGCCCGCGACGCGCCAGAGGTGCTGGATGAGCTGGCCACCGCCGGATGGGCCCAACGCTACGGCCGGTCGGTTCGCCTGTGCTCCCAGCCCAGCCACCCCGTCGCCCGCCTGGAGCCGGTGCAACGACGCTCGCGAACTGCTGCAACGCCTTGACGACCGGTTTCCTCGGGTGGCATGGCGCCGACAGCCCTTGCCGATCTCCCACAGGAGCTTGCACGGCGTCCCCTTCTGCGTGGGGCGACCACAGCGCGCTGTCGTTCGGCGTCTTCGGGAACCGTCGTACCCGGCGGCCATATCGGGCATGGTGAACCGCCCGGCCATACCAGCGCCGCGTAAGTGGCCCTTTGCGTAAGCGACTTGGTCGCCATTTGCTCGACCTATGCTGCGGGTCACATGAAATGCGCCTCGTTATTTGTGGCGGTCGTGGGCTGGAGGGGCAAAGTGACGCCCGAGGGTCCGGTAAAGGGGTGCGTGGCCTCGATTTAGGGCACGTGGAGGGCACGCAATCCCCGAATTGGTCTAGACAACAAACAAACCCCAGGCCGCTGGCCTGGGGTTTCATCATGGAGCGGGTGACGAGAATCGAACTCGCGCTCTCAGCTTGGGAAGCGACGGCGCTTGGGCGGCCGGATGGTCGCTGAACTGCGCTGATTCGTCGTGCTGGCACTGTTGCGCGGGCTTGATCACACCGCTGTTGACCGTGGTTGTCCGCTCTTACGGGCACGCTATGGGCACGAGGCGCGAAGACAGGTGGGCAGAGCGCGTGCACGGAGGGGCGCGGTGTTGGCCGGAGCTTGGTCGGACGTCCAGTCGGGGAACGCCTTCGCGCGTGCACAGAGCTTGGGTGAAGCCCGTTTTGCGTTGCGATGCCGACGGTCGCAGCTTCCTAGGACCGGCCGATGCTCGCCGTTGGTTCATTTGCCGGCTTCGGGGCCATACCACTGGAGTGCCTGGCCGGTGACGGCGGCGATGCACTCGAAGTCCCTGTCGCGGTGCAGCAGCGTCAGTCCCTGCAACTCGGCCGTTGCGGCCACCACGAGGTCGACGGCCCCGGCGCTGCGGTGCTGTCCGCGCAGGGTGAGAACCTCCTGGACCCGCCAGGCACGGTCGTAGGCACGGTCGTCAACCGGCACCCAGCCGAAGAGCAGGCGCATGTCTTCGATGCCATGGCTACGGTCGGCGGCCGACCGCGCGCTGTAGAAGAACTCCAGCTCGGTGACGGGGCAGGTGGCGATGAGCCCGGCGGCGGCTGCCTGGTCCCACCCGTACTGCTCGGCATCGCCGCGCAGCATGCGGGCGAGGGCACTGGTGTCGATCAGGTATTGCGCGGCGTTCACCGGCGGTAGTTCCCCTTGTCCTCGAAGAGATCGAGATCGAAGGCGCCCTCTTCTGCCGATGCCCGCAGGCGGGTGAGTGCCAGACCCCGCCGCCGGTTCTCCAGCACCTCACGCAGCGCGGTGTTCACCGTCTCCTTCTTGGTGCTGGTCCCGAGCGCCTTTGCAACGTCAGCGACCAGCTGATCGTCGAGGTCGATCACGGTTCGGCTCATCGACTGCACCTCCAGAGATATCAATAGTGCCATTGATTATATCCACATCGATGCATGAGGGTGAGTCGACAGGGAGCGGTGCTTTGGACCACGGTTCCCGCCATGGCCGCTGGAAGGCCATGTCGGGTGCCGCACCCCCGATGTTTCCGGTGGAACCGCCCCAGACTGTGCTCGCCCGAGTTGACCAAGGGTGCCAACATGGTCTGGCGGCCCTCAGCGAGAGCGTCGACTCCGTGATCGTGAGTCTGGACTGGACCAGCCCAACAGGTCACGGCAACGCGGATGTCTCCGTTCTGCTGCTGGACGCAGGCGGCCCACGGGGAGCGGCAACAAGGACCGGACAACCTCCGCCCTGACCGCGATCACGGACGACATCGATCGGATCCTGGTGGCCGCGAGCCGGTACGACGGAGCCGTGAGCTCTACCGTCGAGGCGGAGATGATCGTCCAGTTGGTGGACTTCGTCATCCACCCGGGCCTCGCGCCGCCGAGCCCTAGAGGTCGGACCACACCTGGCCACGGTCGGTGACGGTCGGACCCGGCAAGTTCACCGGCGTCGGGTGACACGCCTCGAAGGAGTCCCCCGGCCCCACGTCCGGCTACCCCTTATGGCCTTCCAGCCAGGCCTTCAGCCAGGCAACCGCTGTGGCGCCGAGAGCCCCGGCGACTCCCAGGACCGCCTGCTGGCACACCCGCCGCCGGAAGGACGGCGGGGCCTGCTCCTGCTTCTGGACGCCATGGTCGGTCATCTACTCGTTCCTCCTGCGTGCGTCGGCGCTCTTCGTGAGCCGGCTCGGACCCCATCGTGTCGAGGGGTGCGGGTGGCGGGAACCGCTTCGGTGTTGACATCGGGAGTCGGCAGCGAGACCGGTGTTGCCGACTGCGAGTGGCAACGGCGTCTGGCCGCTGCCGGGCCCGGAGGGCGTGATACTGGCTGCTGTTGACGGGACGGCAGGTGGGGGGCATGGGTACACAGGACGCATTGGGAACGGCGCGCTTGTCACCGCTCAGCGAGGACCTCGTCGCGGAGAAGCGGGCCTTCGTCGAGGACCTACGGATGCTCTTCTGCCGTCTCGGCGTGGGCGTCCGGCGTTATGCCGCGCGTCGTCATGTGGACGCCAGCACATTGACCCGCTACCTGAAGGGTGACCGCCTTCCGGCGTGGGACTTCGTCGCCACACTCATGGCAGACCTCCGCGAGGACGGGGTGGCCCTCACGCTCGAGGCGGAGCAGAGAATGCGTGAGCTTCACCGCGACGCGCTGCAGTCCAACAAGCCGGCCAGTAAGAAGCAGAAGCTGGAGGACCAACTCGCCCTTGCCGACGAGGAGGCCCGGCGGAAGCAGGCGCACGCCCAGGCACTGGAGGAGGCGCTGCTGGACCGCATGCAGCGGTTGTCGCAGGCAGAGGCCCGCTGCCGTGACCTGGCCATCGAACTCGACCAGCAGGCACAGGCGCACCGAGCCGAACTCGACCTGTGGCAGGGCGAGTACGAACAGCTCGGGCGCGAGTGCGACGACCTCCAGCAGGAGATCACCTACCTGAAGGAGGTATTGGCCGTCACGCAGGCCGAACTGATCGCCGCGGAGGACCAGTGCTGCATGCTGGAGTCGCAACTGGAGACTGTGCAGGAACTGTGGCAGGAAGCGGCAGTTGTCCCTTCGCTGATGGCGGCGCTGGAGGCCACGGACCGGACCGCGTCCGTGCCGGAACTCGTCGACGTGGTCAGCGACCTGGAGTCGCGGACCCAGCGTGCCATGGCCAGTGAACTGGTCACGTCCGTCAGCAGGTCCCGGCCGGTCTACGAGGTCGCGGCCCTCCTGGCGGGACTGGACGGAGCGGGACTGGGGGCGCACGCCCAGGCGGCGCTGCCCGTCCTGGTGCTCACCCGCCCGGTCGGCGACCTCGGCCGTTTGGCGGCGGAACTGGAACGTTCCCGTCTCATCAGCCTCGGTGCCCGGTTGCTCCAGGCATCGGTCCGCCTGCACACGCCGGGTGACACCGCCGCATTCGCGATCGCCCTCCACCGCGAACACCTTCCCGAGCACGTTGCCGTACTGCTCGGAGCGTTCCTCGCCACACGCGAGGTGCCCCAGGTACTGGAAGCAGTGGATCTGCTGGCGACGGGTCCTGTGGCCGCCGCGCTTCCGCAGGCCCTGCGCGCAGCGGCGTCCGAACGGCCGGTGTCGGACATCGTGGAGCTCAGTCACGGGCTCGGAGAGAACGGCTGGGACGGTCTCACTTACGCCCTGCAGGCAGAAGCCGTTTCCGTCCGCCCGGCCACCGACGTCACGGAGCTGATCGACTCGCTCTCGTGCCGCGGACTGCTACGAGACGCCGACTTCGTGTTCGACAACGCCCAGTCGTGCACCAGCGGTCATCTGGTTGCCCTGGTCTCCGCCTTACGCGTGGTGCGTAACCACGCGGCCTCCGCGGCTGTTCTCGACCGCGCGGCACTGACACGCGCGCCCGGTGATGTGGCCACTCTGATCAACGATCTGCACGCGACCGGCAACGGCACGCTCGCGTGCGACGTTCTGATCGTGTCGGCGGCCCGACGCGCCCCGGACGACTTCCTCGCGGTCCTGCGCGCTCTCGACGAGAGACACTGCGAGGTCCACTGGGTGCTGGAACATGCGGCCGGGGTGACCAGCCCCAGTGATGCGGCACTCCTCTTCCGGACACTGAACGACGTGGCTCTGCCCTCTCACGCCGAAACGGTACTCGCCTCCACACTCGAGAACCGTCCCACCGGACACGCCGGGCAGTTCCTCACCATCCTGCACCACGGCGACGCACCGGAACTCACGACGGAGGCACTGCTGGAACGCGCCCGCATGATGCCCCCGGCGATGGTCGCCCCGCTGGTCCTGGCGCTCGCCTCGGCCAACCTCCGCAGCCAGCTCGACGCCGTGCTCCGTGGTGGCGGGGCCGAGAGGGACGGCGGCGAGATCGCCATCCTGCTCAAGCAGATCACTTTCGCGGACAGCCCGATCGCCCCGCTCCAGGGCCATGTGTTCGACCGCCTGACACATGTGTGCCTCTCCTTGCTGCCGGCCGAGACCCTCGCCGACCACGTCCTCGCCCTCGAAGAGGCGAGCCTCAACTGGCACGCGGCCACTCTCACCCAGCGAGCGGGTGCCCATCACCTAAGCGCCTTCACGTCAGTGCTGAAGCGGCTGCGGACCAAGGACGAGCAGAGGGTGTTCTCCCGCCGCTTCTGGACGGCGGAGCACGCCAGCGGCCTCCACAGCGGCCGGACGAGCGGTGCGACGCCGGTGGCCCTGCCCGGTCGACGAGGGCAGCACAGACGCGGTCGGTAACGAGAACGCACCCCGCCGGGCATTCACCCACCCGGATGAAACAGCCTACTTTCCGGATGCCTTCCGAGTTCGTCCAGCCGGTGGTGTACGAGGCTGGTGAGCCAGACCTGGGAACAGGGCCGCCCCGCAGGGTCGAGAGCCGGTAAGTCCGCTGCTCATCCCCGGTCTGCCGCCGCGTGAGGGTGGACAGGACCTGTGCCTGCCGGAACCTCCCGTCGGCTCCCGTCACAACCGCCATGCGTCGACTCCGTGCCCGCTCCCGAACGTTCCTGGCACCGGGAGACAGCTGCCGGGGGTGAACGGCGCCGATGAAGTCCCTCTAGAGAGCCCTCCATGCCAGACAGTAGACGCTGAAGCTGCTCGTAGGTGGCCTTCGGGTCGCGGCCGGGGTCTGGGGTGAGCGGATCGAAGGCGGCCACCAAGTGCGGGTCGACGTGCTCCTCGTGGGTGCCGGGCCCGTAGAGGTAGTGGATGAGGCCGCCGGCCTCGACGCGCAGAAGGCAGCAAAAAGGCCCGGCTCTCTGAGCTGGGCCTTCTTCATGGAGCGGGTGACGAGAATCGAACTCGCGCTCTCAGCTTGGGAAGCTGATGTTCTACCATTAAACTACACCCGCGTAAGACGCCGGAATGAACCGGTGTCGGAACGCTCCGTCACTCTACCTCATGCCGGGCCCCGGGCGTCGAAGCCTCGGGGCCCGACTGCGTCGCCGGGGAGGGATCGGTGTGTGGGCGACCGGAGTTGGGGCGTACGGTGGTCGCGTGGAAGTGGGGTCGGGCGGGGTCGGAGTGCCGCCTGGAGGGCCGTCCCGTTCGTCCCGTAATGTGGCTTTCAGTGTCCGGCGAGCAGCAGCCGGACGCGGCTCTTGGGGAAGGGACTCATGGACTTGATGGAGCGCACCGTCGTCCGTTGTGCCGACGGGCACGTGTTCAGCACCGCTTCGTTCCCGATGCAGCAGGCCGAGCGGCTCGGCCCCGGACGGCTGGTCCGGTGTCCTCGGTGCGCCCGGTTGCGCAGTGCCGTGCCGGTGACGCTCGAGAAGCGGTAGCGGCGGGCGCAGACGGGAAGCCCTGGCGCGCGGAGTCGTCCGATGGTGGTCGCTCCGCGCGCCTTGCGTATCCTCGGGACGTGCTTCTCTCAGACAAGGACATCCGGGCCGAGATCGACGCCGGGCGGGTACGGATCGATCCCTACGACGAATCCATGGTGCAGCCGTCGAGCATCGACGTGCGACTCGACCGTTACTTCCGGGTGTTCGAGAACCACCGCTACCCGCACATCGACCCCTCCGTGGAGCAGTCCGACCTGACGCGGCTCGTGGAGCCGGAGGGCGACGAGCCGTTCATCCTCCACCCCGGTGAGTTCGTGCTCGCCTCCACGTACGAGGTCGTCAGCCTTCCCGACGATCTCGCCTCGCGCCTCGAGGGCAAGAGCTCGCTCGGGCGGCTCGGACTGGTCACCCACTCCACCGCCGGGTTCATCGACCCCGGCTTCTCGGGGCACGTGACGCTCGAGCTGTCCAACCTCGCCACCCTGCCGATCAAGCTGTGGCCCGGTATGAAGATCGGGCAGCTGTGCATGTTCCGGCTCAGCTCGCCGGCCGAGTTCCCGTACGGCAGCGATCGTTACGGGTCCAGGTACCAGGGCCAGCGCGGGCCGACGGCGTCCCGGTCGTTCCTGAACTTCCACCGGACCCAGGTGTGAGCGGCGGCACGGACGCAGACCACGTGAGGCCGGCGCGCGAGAACCTCACCTACGAGCAGTTCGGGACGGCCGTCCGCGAGCTCGCGCAGACCATCGCGGACGACGGATACGTCCCGGACGTCGTGCTGTGCATCGCGCGCGGGGGCGTCTTCGTCGCCGGCGGGCTCGCCTACGCCCTCGACTGCAAGAACATCCATCTGGTCAACGTCGAGTTCTACACCGGTGTCGGAACCACGCTCGACATGCCCGTGATGCTCGCGCCCGTTCCCGACGTCATCGACTTCTCCGACAAGAAGGTCCTCATCACCGACGACGTCGCCGACACGGGCAAGACGCTGAAGCTCGTGCGCGACTTCTGCCTGGACGCCGTCGCCGAGGTGCGCAGCGCCGTCGTCTACGAGAAGTCGCAGTCGCTCGTGAAGTGCGAGTACGTGTGGAAGCGGACGGACGACTGGATCAACTTCCCGTGGAGTGTTTTGCCTGTAGTGCGTAAGTCGGGGGAGCCGGTCACTCCGTCCAGGGAAGCCCTCTGAAGGGGTCCTCGACGGGAGCCCGCTGACGGGGTGTCGTCAGCGCAGACGGCGTGCCCGTAGGACCAGGTCGTCGTGGTGGTGGGAGCCCGCGCCTCCCTCGGGCGCCACCCGTGGCCGCTGCTCGTCGACCTCCACCCTCCAGTCGTCGTCCAGCAGAGCGGCGACCATCGAGGGCCAGACGTAGTCGGCCGGGTCGAAGCCGCTGTCGTCCGGGTGCCGGGTGTCCATCCCCGCGTGGTGCACGAGAAGCAGCACGCCGCCTGGCGCGACGGCCGCGAGCAGCGCACGCTCGGCCGCGGCGCCCGGGGTGCGCAGCAGCGCCGGGTACTGCGCGGAGACCAGGTCGAAGGAGCCCGGAGGGAGCGCCGCGCCGGTGAGTTCGGCGTGGACCCAGCGGACGGTGACGCCGGCGTCCCGTGCGTGCCCCGCCGCCCGCTCCAGCGCCACGCCCGAGACCTCGAGCGCGGTGACGTCCCAGCCGCCGCGCGCGAGCCAGACGGCGTCCGCGCCCTCGCCGCAGCCGACGTCGAGCACCCGCCCCGGGGTGAGCCCGGCGACCTCGGCGACGAGGGCGCCGTTGGGGCGGCCGCTCCACAACTGGTGGCGGTCGGCGTACCGGTCGTCCCATTCCGCACGCACTGCGGGGTCTCCGACGTATCCGTCGGCGGCCGGGGGGATGTCGGAGGCGGGCGATCCCGCGGTGTCGTCGGTCACGGGCCCACCGTCGCCCATCCGCTCCCCGTCGCGCGACTCCTGTTGCCGTTCCGGCAAAACGGCGTCCGGGGATCGTCCCCCATGAGGGGCCCCGGGGGCGGTCAGGTGACGGTGTTGAACCTGGTGCCCTCGCCCGTGTAGAGGTCGGTCGTGAGCCGGCTGAGCGGGGCCGTGGCCGAGCCGGTCGAGCGGTAGACGTACGTGCCGTTCGGGCCGTGGGCGATCAGGTCGGGGCGGCCGTCGGCGTTGACGTCGCCGGCGCCGACGAGCCGCGTGAAGGCCTTCCAGCCGGAACCGACCCTGACGCGGGAGGCGAAGCCGCCCCTGCCGTTGCCCTGGTACAGCCACAGGACGCCCGCGGTGTCGCGCGCGACGAGGTCGCCTGCGGCGCTGCCCGCGATGTCGCCGACGGCGGTGATCCGGTCGTAGATCTGCCAGCCGCCGCCGAGCCGGACGCGGGCGGCGAAGGGGGCGGACGGGCTGCCGGAGCCCTTGTAGAGCCACAGGGCTCCGGAGGCGTCCCCGGCGAGGAGGTCGGGCCGGCCGTCCCCGGTGAGGTCGCTGCCGCCGGTGATCCTCTGGTAGGTCTGCCAGCCGGCGCCGACCTTGACGCGGGAGGCGAAGCCGCCCCTGCCGTTGCCCTGGTACAGCCACAGGACGCCCGCGGCGTCGCGCGCGACGAGGTCGCCCGTCGGGGCGCCGGCGAGGTTCCCGACGGCCTCGATCTGGTTGTAGGCCTGCCAGCCGCCGCCGATCCTCGTCCGCTCGGCCGCGGTCACCCGGCCGTCCGACGGCCAGTCGAAGAGGTCGTCCCGCCACAGCACGCCCGAGGCGTCCCGCGCGAGGACGTCCGTCGAGCCGTTGTCGTTGAAGTCGTGCGGGTTGGCGCGGCGTGAGACCTGGATGCTCCCCCGGGCGGTCGCCGGTGCGCCGACGCCGTCGGCCGGGGTGGCGGTGATCTGCCAGGTGTAGGCGCCGTTCGGGGCGCTGACGCCGTCCAGGACGCCGTTCCAGTCGAAGCCGAAGCGGCTGCCGGAGACCGGCCGGGGCAGGCGCGCGGTGAGCTTCCTGCCGGTGACCGTGTGGGTGAGGGTGAGGTCCACGTCGGCGTTGGCGCGGGACAGGGTCCACTCCATCGGGACCGTGACGCCCGGCGTCTCCAGGCTCACCGCGGTGGGGACCTTCGACGAGGTCACCTCGACGGCCTTGAGTCGGCCCGTGTCCGCCACGAGCGTGAGGCTCGGCAGGCCGCCGTTCCCCTCCCGGATGCGGAACAGACCGTCGGCGTCGGCTGTGGCGCCGCGCACGAGCAGGCTGCCGTCCGGCGCGTGGGCCACGCTGGAGAAGTGCTCCAGCAGTGTGTACGGCGCGGTGGCGGAGTCGGTGACGCTGCGGGCGTAGAGCGGGCTCGGCGTCCCGTCGGCCGCCCTGCCCGGCGCCCCGTAGAGCAGCGTGTCCCTGGTGACGCCGGCGATGACGGCGCCGCTGAGGGAGCTGTCCAGGGTGAACCTGCGGTGGACCCGCGTCCCGCTGACGACGAGTTCGGCGGCTCCGGCCCGGTACTCGGCCCACGCCTCGTAGTCGGCCGTGTAGGCGCCCGTCGAGGCCTGCGTCCAGGGGGCGATGTTCTCCCTGCTGCCCGACTCGATCACCGCGTCGCCGTCGACGGTCGTGCGCGTCTTCCAGTACTCGGTCCGGAAGGTGGCGGGGCTCGGGAAGACCCGGTTGCTGCTCAGGACGAGCAGGACGTCGTTCGTGGAGGCGACGACCTTGAAGTCCATGCCGAAGGAGTTGGACGAGCGTCTGGTCTTCCTGGCGACCCCGTCGACCTGGGCGAGCTGCCACAGCTCCTGGTAGCCCCCGCTGCCGGTCGGGACCTTCACGAACAGGTTGTCGCCGACCACGCCCACGAGCTTCGCGCCGGGCGCGAACTCCGCCGCGAGGTCGTACGACGCGGACCAGGCGGCGCCTTCCCTCATGTCCCGCAGATGGACCACGCTGCCGCCGTCGCCGGTCACGACGATGTCGGAGGCGCTGTCGTAACCCGTGGCGCCCGCGCTGATCGGCAGCACCGAGCCGTCGGCGTACCTGTGCCACTCCAGAACCCTGGCGCCGGAGTCGTCCGCCCGGGATGTGAGGTATCCGGTGTCGCCGGTGCTGACGACGTCGGCGCCGAGAGGCAGGTTCGCCTCGCCGGCGGTGGCGGTGGCGGCTCCGGTCGTCATGACGGGGGCGGCCACGGCCCCGGGCGAGGCAAGTGCGCCGGCGCCGATCGTCACGGCGACGACGGTGGCGACGCAGGCGGCGAGCCGGCGTCGGGCGATGGGTCGGCGTCGGGCGGTGTGCACGGAAGCCAAGGAGGTCCTTTGTGATGATCCGAGCGGTGCGCGCGGGTGCGCGTGCCGCTGGATCGGACCTGTGAAGAGGCCGGGGGGTTGTACGAGTTGTTGCTCCCGTTGCCCTGAAAGCCTTACGGGACCTGGACCCGGACCGGGACCGGGACCGGGACTGGGACCGAGGCCCGGACCTGGACCCGGACCTGGACCCGGACCGGGACTCGTTTCCCGGTCACCTCTTGTGCAGCGCCTTCACGCCGTCCGGCTCGAAGTCGTAGACCCAGTCGTTGAGCCGGAGGCCGTCGACCGCGCCGATCCACATGAAGTCCCGGCCCTTGCCCACCGAGACCGTCAGCACCGTCGGCTTGGCGTTGCGCGACGTGAACGCGGCCTTGAGCGCGCTGAAGGTGCACGGGGTGGCGAGGGCGCAGCCCGTCACGGCGCCGGCGTTGCCCGTGAGGAACCAGCCCCCGGTCGTCGTGGCGTCGAGGAACGGGCTCCAGCTGTTCACGCTCGGCGACGCCGCCGGCAGCCACACCAGGGAGGAGTAGTCGGAGGTGCTGTTCAGGTTCGGATCGATCTCGATCCGGATGTTCGGCATGTTCGTCGCGCCGCCGTAGGAGATGTTCTCGCCTGTCTGGAAGACGTGGAATCCGGCTCGGCGCAGGCTCAGCAGCGACTTTCCGTAGAAGTCCACCTCGTTGCCGAAGTCGACCTTCTCGACGGGGGACGCGTTCACCCCCGGAGCCGCGCCCACCACCTCGATGCCGAGGCTGCCCCGGCCGTACGGCGGCCGTGCGGACGTGCCGGTCACGCCGAACGAGCCGAACGGCCCGTTGCGCAGCGCGGCGACGGGGGAGCCGATGGTGTTGCGGGTGATCACGCCCCAGTGGTCGGCGCGTGCGCGGCCGTCGTCGGTCCCGGAGACGGCGACGGCCGTGCCCGGAAGGATCATGGCGATGACGGCGACCAGCAGGGCGGCCACGAGCAGCGGTCCCCGTCTCAAGCCAAAGCGAGCTTTCACGCGCACTCCCAGTACGAGGTGGTAGGGAGCAGTCACGTTAGCTGACTCTCTGTAGTCAACATCGTGCGACATGCGGTTGATGTGACATTTGCGCCCGTGCGGGATGCGCGATGCGTCGCTCTCGGCTATGGCGCGCGGTGGCGTGGCGCGGCGTGGCGTGGCGCGATGTGGCGTGGCGCGATGTGGTGTGGCGTGGCGTCGAGCCGTGCGGACGTGAAAGGGCCCCCGCCTGTTCGTCGGCGGGGGCCCTTTCGCGTGACGGCTAGAACGTGCCCAGCTTCACGATCGACAGCAGCGCGATCAGCTGGATCGACGACGCCCCCAGCGCCTTCGGCCACGGGAGGTCGTGGGAGCGGCTGACCATCAGGGTCAGCAGGGCGCCCGCGGCCACCCATGTCGCCCAGCCGAGCAGCTGCACGAACGACGCGTCGCCGCCGAAGAACATCGCGACGACCAGCCGCGGTGCGTCGGTCAGGGACATGATCAGCATGGAGAGGCCGACGGTGGGCTGCCATGCGCCGTCGCCGCCGAGCTGACGGGCCAGTGTGTGGGTGACCACGCCCAGCACGAACGAGCTCAGCACCATCGCCACGGCCGTCGTCAGGACGATCGGGATCGCGTTGGAGAGCGTCGCGTTTATGGCGTCCGAGCGCGCGCCGTCGAAGCCGAAGACCGCGAGCAGGCCGTAGAGGAACGTGACGACGAGGGCGGGCCCCCACATCGTGTAGTCCCGCATCTGGTGGAACGTCTGCTGGGGGGCGAGGACGATGCCCTTCAGCAGTGCCTTCCAGTGCAGCCGCGGGCCGACCGGGCCGGCGGGCGCCGATCCGGCGTGGTAGGTGCCGCCCTGGCTGTACTGGTCGTACCGCTGGTGGTCGTCGATCGAGAAGGCCTGGGTGTGGCCCGGGTTGTTCGCGGCGTACGGGTCGTGCGGGGCGCCGTAGGGCGCGTCGCCGCCGAAGTACTCCGGCTCCTCGCCGCCCCGGCCGCCCTGGCCGCCGCCGTTCGCGTGCGGCCACTGACCGCCGCCGCCGGCGCCGCCGTACTGCGGGCGCTGCGGGTACGGCTGCTGGGCCGACGGGTAGCCGTAGGACGGCCCGGAAGGACCCGACGGCCCCGAGGGACCCGACGGTCCTGAGGGCCGCGACGGCCCCTGGGGCGCCTGCTGCCCGTACGGAGGGTGTTGCGGTCGCGTTTGCGGGGCGCGGTCGTCCCGGCCGCCGCGTCCGATCCTGAATCCAGCCACGTCTTCGAACGTACCTGGTCCCGCCGGGTGACGTGGCGGCGCCGTCGTCCGCGTACGGCTTTGCTGCCGACCTGTGACATCCCCTAAGGGGAGTAACGGGGCTGGAGTCGGGGGTTCTTGAGGGAGCGTCCCGGGGCGTCCCAGGGGCGTGGAGGGGGAGGTGGATGCGGGACGGAGGGGGACGGCGACGCCCCCGCGTCCGGGTGGGACACGGGGGCGTCGGTACGGCCGTCCGGGTTGCTCACCGGCCGGTTCACGGCCCGCCCCGCGGGTCGCTCACCGTCCGGTGTGCGGGTCACTTCACCGGCTGGGGCTCCGGCTCGTTCTCGGTCTGCGTCTCGCCCGCCGGGGGCTCGTCGTCGACCGGCGTCTTGACGGACTCCAGGAGGAGCTGGGAGACGTCCACGACCGTGATGGACTCCTTGGCCTTGCCCTCGTTCTTCTTGCCGTTGACCGAGTCGGTCAGCATGACGAGGCAGAACGGGCAGGCGGTGGAGACGATGTCGGGGTTGAGGGAGAGGGCCTCGTCGACGCGCTCGTTGTTGATGCGCTTGCCGATCCGCTCCTCCATCCACATCCGGGCGCCGCCCGCGCCGCAGCAGAAGCCGCGCTCCTTGTGGCGGTGCATCTCCTCGTTGCGCAGGCCCGGGACCTTGGCGATGATCTCGCGCGGCGGCGTGTAGATCTTGTTGTGCCGGCCCAGGTAGCAGGGGTCGTGGTAGGTGATGATGCCCTCGACCGGGGTCACCGGGATCAGCTTGCCCTCGTCGACGAGGTGCTGGAGCAGCTGGGTGTGGTGGATGACCTCGTAGTCGCCGCCGAGCTGCGGGTACTCGTTGCCGAGCGTGTTGAGGCAGTGCGGGCAGGTGGCGACGATCTTCTTCGCCGACCTGGGCTTCGCGGACTCGGGCACGACCTTGCCGTCGTCGTCGAGTTCCTCGCCGAACGCCGTGTTCAGCGCCATGACGTTCTCCATGCCGAGCTCCTGGAACAGGGGCTCGTTGCCGAGGCGGCGGGCGGAGTCACCGGTGCACTTCTCGTCGCCGCCCATGATCGCGAACTTGACGCCCGCGATGTGCAGCAGCTCGGCGAAGGCCTTGGTCGTCTTCTTCGCGCGGTCCTCGAGGGCGCCCGCGCAGCCGACCCAGTACAGGTACTCGACCTCGGTGAGGTCCTCGATGTCCTTGCCGACGACCGGCACCTCGAAGTCGACTTCCTTCAGCCACTCCAGGCGCTGCTTCTTGGCGAGGCCCCAGGGGTTGCCCTTCTTCTCCAGGTTCTTGAGCATCGTGCCCGCCTCGGACGGGAACGCGGACTCGATCATCACCTGGTAGCGGCGCA